>JAITBL010000185.1 GCA_031283575.1 Treponema sp.
CCGGTTTCACCGGAACCGCCGCGGGATTCTCCGCGGCGGAGTATCGTGCCAAATGGGACTGGCTCGATTATCGAGGTAAAAACAAAACCGGACGAAGAAGATGTCCACCATGAAAATGAAGAACCCCAGGATGAGCCTCCGCAGAGCAGAGCTCCGCAGTATCTTAAGCGTTACGTTAGTTTGGGTTGCCCTTGGTTCCGGTTCTCCTGCTTCATCGGTACTATAACTACACTCCGACTACTCATGATCCTTCCCGCCTTACTCGGCGCCAGCCTGCAACAAAAAAGCGGACGCCGGTGTCTAAACTAGCCGAGAGAGGGCTTTTCGCCTATAATGAAAAGATCGCCAAACACAAAGGAAACCGATTATGGAAAGATCCAGCGCCGCGCAGCTTCTTATCGCCATCGTTCCCATTTGCGGAATCGTGATGAGCGCCGTGGTGGTCTTCTTCTATCTCCTCTGGAACCACCGGCGCAAGGTGCTGCTTATCAAGGCCGGTCAATTCCAGAAGGGCGATTTCGACCTTCTCGCCTTCAGCCTTCTCGCCGGACTGCTTCTCTCTTCGGTGGGGCTGGGGCTCACGATTCTGCTCGGCCTTATGATAGGGCGCAGTTACGGGCTTTTGGGAGGGATCATTCCGCTGACGACGGGCGTAGGGCTGCTTGCCTACTATGTGATAAAGCGCGGCGATCGCCGTTCATGAGTTTTTCCCCTACCGGCGAGGACGAGGCCCTGCTGGTTGCGGAGATCATTTCCGGTAACCGCGAACTTTTTCGCCTGCTCATCGAGCGCCATCAGCAGGGCGTTCACGCCATGGGAATGGGTTTTTTTCATAACAGCGAAGACGCCGCCGACTTTACCCAGGACGTATTTCTTAAAGCCTACCGCGGACTTTCCGCTTTTAAGGGCGATTCCCGCTTTTCGACCTGGCTTTACAGTATCGCCTACAATACGGCGGTAAACGGCATTAAGCGGCGGAGGGAGTACCGCTCCCTGGCCGAGGAAGACGCGCTCGACGAGGTGAGCCCCGAAAGCGAAGCGCTGCGCAGGGCCGTCAAACAGGCGGTGCTCGGCGCGGTGGCGGATCTTCCCGAAAAATACCGCGTGTGCGTCGATCTGTATTTTTTTTATGAACGCTCGCTGCTTGAGATCGAAAAAATCACGGGCTTTCCCCTTAATACGGTTAAGTCCCATTTGTTCCGCGCAAAAAAATTGCTCAGGGAAAAGCTTGAGGGGTTTTAGAAAAAACCGGTAAAAAACCGATATGGAGAAAAATATGAAGTGCGAAGAATTTGAGGACATCCTCTACGAACATGACGAGCTCCGCCTTGGCGAACGGTTCTTTATGGCCTTTCATATGCTCCTCTGCGGCCGCTGCGCTTTGCGTGCCCGCCGTTACGAAAATGCCCGCGTGTTTCTTGCCGAAAATTTCTTTCCCCCCTGTCCCGATTTTTCCGGCGCGATCATGGACCGCATAGAAGACGAAGCGTATCATGAGGAAGAGGGCGCCTTCGAAATTCCCGGCAGTGTTTCAACGAGGGGCTGGGTAACCGTGGGCCTTCTTGTGCTTTTTTCGCTTACCAGCGCTTTTTTCGGCAGGGACTTTATCAACGTCGCTTCGCTGGAGGGATCTTCATTCCTCCTGCCGCTGGGAATCACCGTGGGGACCATCGTTACCGCGTACGGCGCGCTTTTTATCGGAAGCCATCTCAAGGAATTGTCACAGCACTTTAAGTTATAAGCGCATAAAATCGGTCACGTAGAGGTCGCGTATTTTTCCCAGTTTGAGGAGGGCGTTGTAGCGTGTAAGCAGGTCGTTCTTGATCGCGCCCAGCTCCAGGTTCATAAGCTGATCGGCGGTAAAAGCGCCCAGGTATTCGGCGGTCGCCGATTTAAAGCCGGGAATACAGGAGGCGAGTTCTTCGGCAAAGGGCCGGTCATTCTGGTCATAGGGAAAGGCCACGGAAATCACCACCGTTTCCGGTTCGGGATCGGAAGTGGCGATACGGAGTTTTCCGATTCCGGAAAAAATGCTCTCGCCGTCTACGGAGTTTTCCCCGTTTCCGCCTTCTGTTATTGGGGCGCTTTCATCCGGTGCAAGGACTTTGCGCGCCAGTCCGTAGACGGTTCCCGCGGCGAGTACCGCGCAAAGGATCAGCGTGATGATGAGGAGTACGCGGTAAACGGCGATAAGCCGCTTGTCGGGCGGCGCGGCGTCCGGAACATTCCGCCGGCTTCCCGGGTTCTTCATCATACCTTTTCCCAGCCTTTCTTGATGTTCTTGTCTTTATACTCCTCGCAGAGGGCGCGGATCTGTTCCTCGCTGTTGGAGACCCGCACTTCGCTCTGCAGGGGTTCCGCGCGTTCGGAACTGAAGTTGGTATAGGAAAACACAAAAGCGGGGTAGCCCGCGTTCTCCTTGTTGGTTTTCCAGACGAGGAATTTTTGTACCATCAGTTTGGAGCCCAGTGTTTTCCGGTACACCTCGCGGGAGAGGAGCCGTGACGGTTCCAGTTCCCTGCCGGCTTTGCCATCCTCCGTGTAGGGATTGTAAATGATCTCGTTGACCTGGGAAAGCCGTACATCGGCGGGATTAACCTGCTTGTCATCGCGGATACGGCTAAAGATCGGAAACACCAGACTGACGCCGGGCACGGAAGCGATGCGGCGGTATTCGTTGTTTTTAATTTCCAGGCGCGTGTTATAGATGGGCCCGGAGCTGGTTTCAAAAAGGATGTCGTTAATATTCATTTCGATGACGAGTTCGGGACGTATCATCTGAAACGCGACATGATTTGAATCGGTTTCGATGTATCTGGATTCTATCTGCATTTCCCGCAGTTTGGGAAGCAGGTCCCGCCGGTAATCGTCGCCCAGGCCGTTGCCGCATTTGCCCACGATCTGAAAAGAGCCGTCTTCGGCCATAAGGGCCGTAAGCAGCGTACGGACCTGTCCTTTGGTGTCGCCCGAACCTTCGGAAAATCCCACCACCGCAAGATCGATAGTATAGCGGGGTTTTACCTTGTAAATGACGGGAAGCTCGCTGCGCACGACAAGGCCTTCGCCGCCTTCTTCGTTCACCCATTTGGAAAAAAGATCTTTTACTTCCGCTTTGGATTCCGCTGTTTGCAGGCGCACCGGTTTACAGAACGGGTTGTCGCTAAAAATTTCCCCGAGTTTTTTGTGTATCTCGCCGTAGGAATTTGCCTTGAAGGGTTCGCCGTCGAGGCTGATAATGTCGAAGGGGGCGAGCTCAAGGGAAGCGTAGAGCGATTTGTCGGCAAGCGCGGAGAGCACTTCAAAGACCCTTGTGCGGCCGTTTGCTTCGGCGGCAAAAAGCTCCGCCGCCACCACGGCGTTTTTAAGAGCCGCCTTTTTAAAACATTCCGCGGCGGCATCAAGGCAGGGAAGGCCCATGCGCACCCTGCCGCCGGTATTGATCGCGAAACATTCCGCGCCGTTCCAAAACAGTACGGCCAGCTCTCCGTCGTATTTGCGCGTTACAAAATAATTGGCGCCGCTTAAACGATCGTCGATCTGGGCGGGGTTTATCGAAATAAAATTTTTACAGACAGTTTTTTTGTAGTTCGCTACCAGCGCCGAAGTTTCGCTGTCTACCGCGGCCGAAGTTCCTTCGGCGTAGCCTTTGGCGGTATCCAGTTTTGTTTTGTCTACGGTCACGCCGCGCCTCCTTCCGCGCCCTGATCTTTTGGCAGCGCTTTAAGGGGCATAAAGGTAAGGTGAAGGATCAGGGCGTATTTGTCGCCTTCCACACGGCCTTCGAGAAAACCAAAGTACTCTTCGCCGCCGTCGCTCAGGCGCAGCTTGTCGGCGCCTTTGGGTCCGCCGCCTACCCGCATGAGTACCTTCTGTTCATCAAGCTGTCTGGCCATGTCGTAGAGAAAGTCGTAGGTAAGGCCCGAAGTGTGGCGTATTTGATAACTTTTTGAAAAAACATACTTTCGTATGGCATCGGCCTTGCTCTCCGTTTTACCCGTCCACTTAACCGGATCATCGGCTTTGATGTTGGCGCCGGTTCGTTTTAATTCAACGCGTTCCTTTTCGCTTCCGTCGGGATTGTATTTTACTTCGACAAAGTTCACGCGGTAGGCAACCTTGTTGTCTTCGGTCATCCAGAGCCGGTGGGTGTGCTGAACAAACTTGCCCGTTTTTTCCATGTCGATTTCGCTGTCGCCCGCGATGAGGGCTTCTCCCACTTTGACCAGACTGCCGTTTTCCGCCGTCAGGGCTTCGATGTTCGCCATGGATTTAATGAACTTGATGTTCGTCCGTTCCCTGCCGTCGGGAAGAACCATAATTACCGTTTCCTTGCGGGTCAGGGCCTCGAAACCAACTTCGGAATCGCGCTTTTTTTCATTGGCGATATGTATGGCTCTCAT
>JAITBL010000225.1 GCA_031283575.1 Treponema sp.
GTATGTTGCTCACGGCGGAACTGGTTTTCGCCGTCATGTTGCCGGAGGCGTCAAAGGCAAAGGTCTGTTCGTAGCGGCTGTTGTAGCCCAGCCGGTCGCTCGTCCCGCGGGCCGCGACAAGCTGGTAGAGGCTGTCGTACTCGCAGGTTACCGCCGTTTCGCTCAGGGGGTAGTCGATTTTCACAAGGCGGTTAAAGCCGTCGCAGGCGTATTGTATGCTATTTCCGTACAGGGCGCTGCTGCTCTCGTAGTCGGGGTTTCCGATTTTGTCGTAGCGCCAGGTTTTCCGGCCCATGTCGCTTGACTCCATGGCAATGCGCCGTCCCATGTTGTCGTAGTCTATCACGAGGGCGTGTATCTTGGCAAGGGCGCTGTTCACCCTGCCAGCGAACTTGAAAAAAGATGAAGCCGAAGGTTTTGGTCCGGGCCCGCAAATTATACGAGCGGGAAAGCCTTAACCGCTCGCCAAGGCAGCAAAAAGTGTTTTCATAACGCGCGCTTCATGGATGCAAAAGCCGTTCAAACAGCATATAAAGCGCCGTACCGCCGGGAATGCTGAGCAGGGCGTTGCGTTTCCACAGGTGAAGGAGGGCGCTGAAGGCCGCGCCCGCGAGTACGGGAAGCGCCTGGAGGGGCGTTTCCCGTATGGGCGCGGTCATGGCGTTAAAAGCGAGAACCGTCATCGCCACCGGCGGTACGGTTTTTTCCACGAGCACAAGAAAGCGGCCGCCCTTTCCGCCGCGGGAATCTTTGCCGCCGGAATCTTCTCCGCGAAAAAACAAAAAGGGAACAAGGCGGCAAAAAAAGATCACGGCCCCCATGCAGAAAGTATAGATAACGGCGTCCCCCGCGCTAAGCATGAGCGGCCTCCTTTTTTTCAGCGTCCACATGAAAGAACTGAACCGCGGCAAGGGAAAACGCCATGGCGGCGAGAAGGCTTAAGTTCGACGGAAGAAAGATCACGCAGAGCGCCGCCGCGGAAGCGGGAATGATAAAGAGCGCCGGTTTTTTTACCCTGAGAATCTGTTCGATCATCAAAACCACAAAAAGCGCGGTGAGGGCAAAGCCCACGCCTTCGGTGTTATAGGGAATGAGGCGGCCCGCCAAAGCGCCGGTAAGGGCGCCCGCGATCCAGTAAAGCTGATCCAGCAGGGAAACAAGCGCCATAAAACGGGGGCGTTTTTCACGGCTTACAACATCATCGCTCATTGATGAAAGCAAAGCGAAGGTTTCATCGGAGAGGGAAAAAACAAGATACCACTTGAGGGGGCCGGCGCCGGCAAAATGTTTCCGCATGGTAAGGCCGTAGGCCATGTGGCGGGCATTTACCACAAGCTGAACCAGAACGCATACGGGCAGAGCCGCGCCCGAGGCAAAAAGCCCGATGGCGATAAACTGCCCCGCGCCGGCGTACATCACCACGCTGGTAAGGAGCGCGATCCACCAGGGGCAGCCCGCTTCCACCACGACGAGGCCAAAGGCAATGCCGATGGTAATGTACCCCAAAAATACGGGGAAGGAATATTTGAGGGCGGCCTTAAAAAGATCTGCGCCGGAGTTGTTCATGCCGATCCATCATAACAGGAGGAAGCCCGCGTTTACAATACGATTGCGAAGCGCGTTTACAATACGAGCAAAGCCGTTTACAATACCCTTGAGGAGAATCGGGGAATCTTATGGCCTTTACCATTACTGATGAAGAAAAGGCCGCCCTTCTTGCCGACGCGCGCGAAACGATTGCCGCGAAGCTGGAAGGACGCGCGCCGCTGTACCGGCGGAGCGGGCGTCTCGCCGCCCCGGAAAACGCCGGCGAATCGGCGCTGTACGCGCACTGCGGGGCCTTTGTCACCCTTCACAAGGGCGCCCATCTGCGGGGCTGCATAGGCCGCATGGTCGGCGCGGAACCGCTTGTGGCAACGGTGCGCGCCATGGCCGCCGAAGCCGCGTTCGGCGATCCGCGCTTTCCGCCGCTTTCAAAAGACGAACTTGCCCAATGCCGCATCGAGATTTCCGCGCTTTCGCCCCTCGAAAAGTGTCCCGACCCTTACTCAATCGAAGTGGGCGTTCACGGCCTCTACCTTATCCACCGGGGCCGCGCAGGGGTGCTGCTGCCGCAGGTTCCCGTGGAACAGGGCTGGAAGCGGCAGGAATACCTCGACTACATCTGCGTCAAGGCGGGACTTCCGCCCAAATCCTACGAAGCGCGCGGCGCGGAACTGTTTACGTTTACGGCGGCCGTATTCGGCGAATAGCTCATCAAAAAACCACAGAGTTCACGGAAATACACCGCTCTCTGTGGTTTTTTGTGTTATGCGCGTTACGTTAAATGACGCGCGTTAAATGATGTTCTTTAACACGACGGTCTTTGTTCTGCTTACCTCGTCAAAGGTGGAGAGGACGCCCTCGGTGCCGATGCCGGAATATTTGTAGCCGCCGAAAGGCATCTCAAAGCTGCGGAAGAAACTCGCGCCGTTGATGATCACCCCGCCGCATTCAAGCCGGGCCGCGGTTTTCCAGGCGGTTTTGGAATCGGCGCTGAAGATACAGCCGCAAAGCCCGAATATCGAGGCGTTGGCGATTTCTATCGCTTCTTCCAGCGTGTCAAAACCGATAATCGGAACCACCGGGCCGAAGATCTCCATATCCCTGGCTACATCGGCGGTTTTGGGGACATCGGCGATAACCGTCGGCTCGTAGAAAGCGCCGTTCCTCTTGCCGCCCAGGATGATTTTGCCGCCCTGGGACACGGTAAGGTTCACCTGGCGTTCCACCTCAACGGCCGCCTTTTCACTGATAAGGCAGCCAAGTTCGGTGGCGTCGTCCGCCGGATCGCCGAGCTTGATCCGCTTGATCCGCTCCACGGCTTTTTTGGCGAATTGATCCTTGAGGCTGTTGTGGATCAGGAAGCGCTTGGAGGCGCAGCAGACCTGCCCTGTATTGTACATACGGCCCCAGATCATTTCTTCCACCGCAAGATCCACGTCGCCGTCGGCAGCCACGATAAAGGCGTCGTTGCCGCCCAGTTCCAGGGCGATATGGGCCAGATGATTCGCGGCGTTTTTGTAGGTCTCGATACCCACTTCGGTAGAACCGGTAAGGGTGATGGCGTGTACATCGGGATTTTTACAGAGCCAGCTGCCCACCTGGGAACCACGGCCGGTAAGAATACCGATAGCGCCGTCGGTAACGCCCGCCTTGACCAAAAGTTCGGTGAGCATACAGAGGGTCAGGGGGTTGTCGGTGGAGGGCTTTACAATGGCGGCGTTGCCGGCCAAAAGCGTCGGCGCGACTTTTTGATCAAAGAGGTCGCAGGGGAAGTTAAAGGGAATGACGCAGGCTACCACCCCGATTGGCTCGCGGAAGGTGAGCAGTACGTGATGTTCCTGGTTTTTTTCAAGCCCCTGGGGGATCACTTCGCCGTAGAGGTGTTTGGCCCGTTCCACAAAGGCCTTGAACGAAATGGGGATATTGGCGATTTCCCCGCGGGCTTCGGTGATGGGCTTGCCGGTTTCGTCGGAAAGGGTCCGGGCCAGCTTTTCTTTGTTTTCTTC
>JAITBL010000124.1 GCA_031283575.1 Treponema sp.
GGAACGTATCTATTGCCGTCCCATCACCACATGTCGCTCATGTCATCGGCGTCGCGGATATCCTCGGCAAAAAGATCGGTTACCGCGCGGAGGTCGTCGAAGTAGATGTAGTAGGAGCCGTAGGCCTCCATGGGATCGCAGTCAATGCGAAAACCGGTGATCCGTATCCCCATCATGCTGTTGTAATGGTAGTTCCGCTGTACAATGCCGTGAATGCCGTCGGCCGCCTGGGGCGGTATGGCTACAACCATCTTCTTCCAGCCCTGGAAGTTGAGCTTGCCGATGTAAAGTTCAAAGTAGTGTCCAAAGGCGTCTTCGATAAGAAGATTGAGCTCGTGGTCAAAGTTACGGCCTGCCACCCAAACCGAAACGGTTTTGGTGATTCCCTCAATGGGAAGGGGCCGCGAAGGATAAATAAAGAAGCTGGAATAACCGCGGCGGAGATAATCCACCCTCGTACCCAGAACATATTTATCGGGAATGTTAAGGCCTTCTTCTTCGGGAATGGGAGCTTTGGCAGACGGCGAACCGTCAAAGAGGCGGCTTGTCGTATAACCCTCGTCGGTGGACATCGTGGAACGCCAAAAACCGTCATACTCAAATTTGTCCACCGAGACTTCTTTAAGTTTCTGCTGGGCTTCGAGAATTCCCAGCTGGGTCGCGTCGGGCTCGCCGATTTCGGCGGCCTGGGTGTTCTGCCCTGTTCCCTGGGCCTGCGCAAAGAGGCCCGCGGCAAACAGGGATACAATCAAAATCGTTACCAGATATCGTTTCATCGCCTTCTCCTTAATTGGCCGTATTGGCATTAGCGCCGGTTCCGGTTCCGGAACCTTCCGCGGTCCAGTTGTTTCGTATCCAATCCGGATCAAGCAGTTCGTCACCGTCCCAGAATGACTCAAAGGTATCGGTGAGCACCTTAAACTGATCAAAGTAGATATAGAAGTTTCCCACCGCCTCGCGGGGGGTAGTCCAGATACGGAATTTGACAAATTTAAGATAAATGCGGCTTCGATCCTGGGCGGAGCTGATGAAGGCAACCTCATCGGCGTCGGGAAGGATGCGCTGGCGCTGGGGAATGCTTGTGGGCACCATGGCGCGAAGGTTCTTCCAGCCCTGATGACCGATATTCCCCAGATAGATCGTATGGATAACCCCCTGCTGGTCCCGCAGGAAAGCTTCAACATAGAAGTTGAGGCTGGAACTCCAAACCCACATATCCAGGTAGCGTACGCGGCCCGTTATGGGAACCTCAAAAGGCTCCGCGTCGTCCCCGTCGGACTTGAGCGTGGGGTAGATGTCGATCCAGTTGTATCCCATCCTTTTAAACTTGCCCCAGATACCCAGGCTTTTAAGGGGCTCGTTGTCACGGTTGTTCCGGAACAGGGCCGTGGGCCAGGTGTCAAAATAATTCAGCTTGGGAAAGTAGTCTCCCCCCTCAAGGCCGAAACCGGCAAAAGAAGGATTGTCCTTGTCCGCCGGGTCCTTGCCTACTGAATAACGGCTGGCCTGTCTGTGCCAAACCAGCTTGCTGTCATCCGTGTTATCAAAGGTTTCAATTATTCTTGATTCCAGACTTACGGTCGAATCGTCGCCGAACGCCGCAAAAACTACTCCCGCCAGAAAAATCAGGCAGAAGACCTTAAAACTCATATGCTTCATAATCTCTATGCTCCTTTTCATGATACCTGAACGCCGTCCCAAAAGACAGGGTTATCGAAAATGAGGTCAGCTTTATTCTAGCGCTTTTTACAGATTTTGTCAAACCCATTGCCCATTCTTTAATTATCAGCGTTCTCTTCCCCAAAACTTAGGGTTTTGAGCTTTTTTATTTCACGGTACAGGGCGCTGTCAAGGGCCGGGGTCCTGAATACGCTGATTTTTGAGGAAATAACGGCCGTTTTGACGCCCCCGCGGAGCAGGGCGAAGGCTTCGGGAAGCTGGGCCCAGGGTGAATCGTCAAAAACCATCACCGTGGACGGCGGAAAAGAGCGCGGATCCGCCCAATTCATCAGGATCAGGGGCTGTTTTTTCACGCCGCCGTCGAAAAATTCGTCCCCCTGACCGGCGAAAACCGCGCAGGCGGACGGCCGCTCCCCTTCCCCGGCGAGCGGCGTTCCCGGCCATGACGAGTCGCGGAGGCCGCGGATAAACGCCTCGCGGACAGCCGGGGAGCTGTCGCCGGCATAAAAAGAAATGGTTTCGGCGCCCGCCGTATCCCCTTCGGCGCGTTTCGCTTCTTTATCAAGGGCGATAAGGGCGGCGCAGCGGCCCGCCAGGTACAAATCGTTCCCGAAAGCGCTGGAAAACCACGCGGGAGCGCCCGCGCCGTATTCTCCGGCCGTCTCCGTTCCGTACGCGGCCCCGTCCGGCGGCGTATACCGGCCTCCCAGCACGGCCACCGGCGCTCCCGGGTGTTCCGCCAGGTAGCGGGCGGCCCCTTCGCGGTAACGGTAGGGCGCCAGCACTCCGGCCGGCCGCCGCGACGCGGCCCAAATGGACGCCGCGATGAGGTCGGGGCCGGCCGCCGTATTCATCGAAAGATATTTGACCGGCCTGAAAAGGCGCAGCGAGCAGAAGCGCAGCTTCCACTCGGTACGTTTTTCGCCGTAGAGGCTGTCGAAGAGCGGATCGCCGACCAGAATGAGGGGGCGGCGCAGGAAAAAAATTACCCACAGGGTCAGAAAAAGCGCGGCGGTAAAGGCGGCGGCCCCGAGGAGGCGGGTACGAAACGCCGCGTTCCTTTCGGCCCTTGGCAAAACCATGCTTTTCACTATAATTAAAAACAAGCTTAACAGTAAGGAGTTAATTAAATGACCAGCTATAAAGAATTGGGCCTTGTTAATACCGTAGAGCTTTTCAAAAAAGCGGTGTCCGGGGGCTATGCCATTCCGGCCTACAATTTCAACAATATGGAACAGCTCCAGGCGATTATTCAGGCCTGTGTGGAGACCAAATCCCCGGTAATTCTGCAGGTGTCGTCGGGCGCCCGCAAGTACGCGAACCAGAATCTTCTTAAAAACATGGCGAAGGGCGCCGTGGAATACGCCCACGAACTGGGTTACGACATCCCCGTCGTGCTTCACCTTGATCACGGCGATACGTTCGAGCTGTGCAAGGACTGTATTGAGACGGGTTTTTCCAGCGTGATGATCGACGGCTCCTCAAAGCCCTATGACGAGAACGCGGCCCTGACCCGCAAAGTCTGCGAATTTGCCCATTCCCAAAAGGATTATGTGACCGTAGAGGGCGAACTGGGGGTTCTGGCCGGCGTGGAAGATGATGTTTCCGCCGAAACGAGCCATTATACCCAGCCTTCCGAGGTAATCGACTTTGTGCAGAAGACCGGCGTCGATTCGCTGGCTATTTCGATAGGTACCAGCCACGGCCGCGCCAAGTTCAAGCCCGAACAGTGTACCCGCGACGCCAACGGCATCCTTGTTCCCCCTCCCCTGCGTTTTGACATTCTGAAAGAAATCGAAAAGAAGCTGCCAAACTTTCCTATCGTGCTGCACGGCTCCTCGTCGGTGCCTGTTGAATATGTCAGGATCATCGAGCAGTACGGCGGTAAACTCCCCGACTCGGTGGGCATCCCCGAAGAACAGCTCCGCAAGGCCGCCAAGAGCGCCGTCTGCAAGATCAACATCGATTCCGACGGCCGCCTTGCCATGACGGCGCTGATCCGCAAGGTCTTTGCCGAAAAGCCCGAAGAATTCGATCCCCGCAAGTATTTGGGCCCCGCGCGGGACGAACTCAAAAAAATGTACGCCGCAAAAAACCAAAACGTGCTGGGTTCCGCCGGCCAGGCCTAACAGAAAGCGGGGAAGAATATAAACCACAAAGGAACACAAGGTAGACCGCTGCGCGGTCAATCAGAAAGCACCAAGGTAAGAGCTTTCTCTTCCTTTGTGCGCCTTATGCGCCTTAGTGGTTAAAAATTCTTAACGATTATGAAGAACGCGGGCGCTCAATCCGTGGCCGCGGGACGCCCTGACTAACGCGCTTCCAAAAACGAATGTACGAGCGACACGGCCATGGGAATCAGGCACACGCCGAACAGGATAAAACCCAGCGTGTTCCGCTGGCCGAAAAGGGCCCAGTAAGAGGTGGAGCCGATAAAGGGCAGCGCCAGAGCGCCCAGGGCGGCGGGAATGGACGCCAGGCCGAAACCGTTTTGCATGATGCGGAGAAAGAATCCCATGCCCAGGGCTACGGCCGTCCAGAGTACGGGCATCGCCATCAGCAGAATCGGATCGTTCTGGGAACTCCAGCCCAGCGCCCGCACCGCCGCCACGGGAATAAGCCACAGAAAAGCGTAATTGGTAAAATTTGACGAAGGCGAAATAAAGCGAAAAGTGGCAAAGACAAGGCACACGAGGTAGGGCAGCGCCACCGGCAGGGCTACGTAGTCGACGCAGGCCGAAATCCAGCGGGCAAGGCCGAATCCGCCCGGGTTAACAAAGGCGCCCAGAAAAAAGCGGAAAAAGGCGAGTATCGCCCCGAGGATCAGGGCCCAGGTACCGCCTTCGAGCGTTGACTCATCGTTAAGGGAACGCCAGAACAGGTAAAAAAGAGGCGTCCAGAGAAAACAAAAGAGGATCACGAGGGAGACCTCCTCGCCGCGTTCGCCGGGTGGATGTTCATGGTCCCAGTATAGCAAAAAAGGCCCGCCGCGGGAAGGCGTTGAAACCGCGGCCCGGCTCCGGCAAATTTGGTGACTGACACCCCTGTCTTGACGGCGGACCGGGGCCGGGCTAAAATGGTGTCAGTCACTGTTTTTGGAGGTTCCCATGCGAAAATTACCCGTTACCCTGCTTTTTGTCTGCGCCCTGTCCCTTGCCGCCCAGGAGGTGACTGACACCTCTACATCAACGCCCGGAACGGGGAGGCGGTGTTCGACATATCCGCTCTGGGGAACATCCACAAGTTAAACCTGGTGTTTTACAACTGTACGGTTGCAGGTGTAAAGATCGAAGTGTTTTACGAATAGGGATTACCCCCGGCGCAGGCCGTGCGTAACAGGGGGCACAGGCCCGGCGTTGCCGGGTTTTCCTGATAGTTATTTTTTGCAGGGAGTTTTGTATGAAAAAGAATTTGTTGGTAAGCGCGCTGTTTGTTCTGGTGATGTCCGCTGCCTTTGGACAGACAACCGAAGAAGAGTGGTACAAGAA
>JAITBL010000139.1 GCA_031283575.1 Treponema sp.
GTCTTTTCCCTTCCGCATAAAATGTTCGGCCATCGCGCAGGCAGAATAGGGGGCAAGGTACTGAAGGGCCGCGGAATCGGAGGCGGAGGCCAACACCACAAACGTGTATTCCATGGCGAAGTGTTTTTCGAGGTTACGGATAATCGCCGCCACCGACGAGGATTTCTGGCCTATGCCGCAGTACACGCAGTACACGTCTTTTCCCTTTTGGTTGATAATCGCGTCCACGGCCAGGGCGGTTTTTCCGGCCTGCCTGTCCCCGATAACAAGCTCCCGCTGCCCCCGGCCTATGGGTATCATCGCGTCCACCGAAAGGGTTCCGGTCTCAAGCGGCGTATCGACGCTGCCCCGGTCTATCACGGGCGGGGCCGGGGATTCCATCGGCAGGTACTCTTCCGCCTCAATGGGGCCTTTGCCGTCTACAGCTTCTCCCAGCGGATTTACCACCCTGCCGAAAAGTCCCTGCCCCGAAGGAACCGACACCACCCTGCCGGTACCCCGGACTTCTTCGCCGTCTTTTACCAGGTTCTCCCCGGAAAGAAGCACGCAGCCGACGCCGTCTTCTTCAAGGTTAAGGACTATGCCTTCCGCGCCGGAGGCAAATTGTACCAGTTCCCCATAGATGGCGCCGTCCAGGCCGTAAATGGTAGCCACCGAATCGCCCACCTGGGTAACAAAACCCACGGTGTCTTCGGCGGTTTTGCCGTCCCAGTTTTTTATTTCTTCCTGCAGAATTTTGGAAAGTTCGCTGAACTGCGCCATGTATACTCCTGTTTAGCCTTTTACCATAACTAGTAGGTTGATTACACTAAATCTCCTGATACGAGTAATCACAAAAAAGAAAAATCACCACGGAGGACACGGAGTCTTGTATCCCCTGTTCCTCCGTGCCAGAGCTTCACAGATAACCACGCAAAACTCTGTATCGTAGAATTTTCTCCGTGAACTCCGTGGTTCATATTCTTCCTCTTTTCTTTATATCCCGCTCCCCGCCAAAATCGAAGGCCATCTTCGCAAGCCGGGCCTTGAGGCTTCCGTCCAAAAGTACGCTTCCCATCCGGATTCTAAAGCCTCCGATAAGTTCCGGCGACAGACAAAAATCCAGCTCGATTTTCCGGGCCTTTGTTTTTTCAAGGAGGCGCTGTTGTACCGATTCAATAAAACCGGCGTCCGGTTCAAAAGGCGCCTCAAGCACCGCCTGTACCGTTCCCCTTTTTTCGTCGATGATTTTCCGTATCCGGGCGGTGATTTTTTTGTACTGATACAAACAGCCTTTCCGTATCATAAGCAGAAAAAAATTCCTCGCGTATTGCGCGGCGTCCAAAACGTCCGGGGATCCGGCTTTTTCCAGCGAACGGTCGATGATGCCGGCAAAACGCCTCGCGTCGTTAAGGCCCGTGATTTCGCCGGGAACCATAAGCCCGGCGCGGCAGTAAAGCGCAAGGATTTCAAGGGCGTCGTCTTCCGCCGTTTTTGACGGCATGGCCCGCAAAAAAGCCCGCGCCCAGGGTTCCGGGGTAAACATTATTCCAGCTCTTCCAGGGCTTTCCGGGCAAAGCGGAGCTGTTCCTCACCGGCCAGTTCCCGTTTTAAAAGCCTGCCCGCGGCGCTTACCACAAGAGCCGCGGCTTCCGCCCGGAAAACAGCCAGGGCGGCCCGGCGTTCATTTTCGGCCTGGACCCTGGCGGCCGCGATAATGCGCTCCGCGTCGGCCTTTCCCGCTTCCCGTATTTTTTCGGCTTCCGTTCCGGCGTGTTCCCGGGCCACCCTGATAATGGCGTCGGCGTCGGCGTCGGCCTGGGCAAGCTTGCTTTCGTACTGTTCAAGAAGCTTCTTTGCGTCCCAGGCATCTTTTTCCGCCTTGTTGATATCATCCTGTATCTTCTTTTTTCTGTCCTGAATAAATTTGCCTACCGGCTTAAACAGAAACGCCCTGAGCAGGAAAAAGAGCACGAGGATGTTAATAACGGTGATAAAAAAGGTAACGGAAAAATCGAGCATGTTACTTTACGAAGATCAACAGCAGGGCCACTACAAAACCGTAGATAGCCGTCGCTTCCGCCAGGGCGATCCCCAGAAAAAACACCGTCTGGATTTTTCCGGAAGCTTCCGGCTGGCGGGAAATCGCCTCGGCGGATTTGCCTGTGGCGATGCCGATTCCTATGCCCGCTCCAAGTCCGGTAGCTACCGCGATACCCGCGCCGATAAGGTACATCAAATTGTCCATAAAAAAACTCCTCTGGTTTTGTCTTTAAAGAACCTGAATCCCGGAATGTCATTATCCCGTTTCAACCGCCTCCGATAAAAAGAGGGTTGTAAGAAAGCTGAATACCAGGGCCTGTATAAGGCCGTCAAAAAAATCAAAGTACAGGGAAAAAAACGGCGGAACAAAAACGGGGATAACCGCTCCGATAAGCTGCATGATGATAAATCCGCCAAGCATATTGCCGAAAAGCCGCAGGCACAGGGAAACCGGCCTAATCGCGTAATCGAGGATGTTAAAGGGCAGCATTATCGGCACGGGCTGAAACAGGTTTTTGAACCAGCCTTTGAACCCCCTGGCCTTTAAGCCGCCGAACAGAACGATCAGTATCGACATAACGGCCATTGCCGCGGTAAGGTTAATGTCCCGCGAAGGGGGCTTTATCTCGAAAAGGGGTTCAAAGGTCCTGCCGCCAAAACTAACCGCCGCGGGGGTAAGGGCGGGGATGATGTTTGCCACAAGGAGAAAAAGGAAGATTGTCCCGATATAGGGACCGTAAAGACCGGCGTTCCCGCCGAAGTACTGTTTTGAAAAAGAGTCG
>JAITBL010000156.1 GCA_031283575.1 Treponema sp.
TTGTACAGGAACTGCGGGGCCTTGCCCTGGATATGACGATTTATGACGCCAAGGGAAAACAGATCCCCCTGACCGAGCGGGACGAGGAACTGATCACCAAGAGCGGGAGTAATTTTTAGCGGCGCGGCGGAGCGATGTATAATACGAGGAGTAAACATGAGGGACATACAGGATTTTGATTCGATTATGATAAAGCTGGCCAGTCCGGAGATGATCCGCAACTGGTCCTACGGCGAAGTCAAGAAGCCCGAGACGATCAACTACCGGACCCTGAGGCCCGAAAAAGACGGTCTCTTTTGCGAGCGCATCTTCGGCACCACCAAAGAGTGGGAATGTTACTGCGGCAAGTTCAAGTCGATACGTTACAAGGGCGTGATCTGCGATCGCTGCGGGGTGGAAGTTACCCACTTCAAGGTGCGCCGCGAACGCATGGGCCACATTGAACTGGCCGCGCCGGTTTCCCACATCTGGTACTACCGTTCCGTGCCGAGCCGCATGGGCCTGCTTTTGGACATGACCCTGGCGGCCCTCCGCTCGGTGCTCTACTACGAAAAATACGTGGTCATTGACGCCGGCGACACCGATTTGAAGAAAAACCAGCTGCTTTCCGAAAGTGAGTACTACGAATTCCAGGAACGTTACGGCGGCGCTTTTAGCGCGGGCATGGGCGCCGAGGCGATCCGTACCCTGCTGGAAAATCTTGATCTTGACGCCACAGCCCAGGAACTGCGGGCCAAAATGATCGAAAAGGGCGCGAAAAGCGACAAGCGGCTTTTAAAGCGCATCGACATTGTAGAGAACTTTCGCAATTCGACCAACAAACCGGAATGGATGATTCTTGACGTAATCCCCGTGATTCCGCCGGAACTGCGGCCGATGGTGCAGCTTGAAGGCGGCCGTTTTGCCACCAGCGATCTCAACGATCTGTACCGGCGGGTAATCAACCGCAACAACCGGCTCAAGCGGCTCCAGACCCTTAACGCGCCCGACATCATTATCCGTAACGAAAAGCGCATGCTGCAGGAAGCGGTCGACGCCCTCTTCGACAATTCCAAAAAGAAGCGGGTGGTCAAGGGCGCCAGCAACCGGCCCCTCAAATCGATCAGCGATATGCTGAAAGGAAAACAGGGCCGTTTCCGCCAGAACCTCCTTGGAAAACGCGTAGACTATTCGGGACGTTCGGTGATCACCGTGGGGCCCGATCTCAAGATGTGGCAGTGCGGTCTTCCCACCAAGATGGCCCTTGAACTCTTTAAACCCTTCATCATGAAGAAGCTTGTCGATAAGGATGTCGTCTACAACATCAAACGGGCAAAGCTGCTGGTGGAACAGGAAACTCCCGAAGTGTTCGCGATCCTTGACGAAGTGGTCAAGGAACACCCCGTGTTCCTTAACCGCGCGCCCACCCTGCACCGTTTGGGGATACAGGCCTTTGAGCCGGTCCTGGTGGAGGGCAAGGCGATACGGCTTCACCCGCTGGTGTGCCACGCCTTTAACGCTGATTTTGACGGCGACCAGATGGCCGTTCACGTACCTCTTACCCAGGCGGCCCAGATGGAATGTTGGACGCTGATGCTGTCCGCAAAAAACCTTCTTAATCCGGCCAACGGCAAAACAATTGTATTCCCCTCGCAGGATATGGTGCTGGGGATCAATTACCTGACCCGCATTAAACCCAACGCCCGGGGAACGGGCCGCCGTTATGTTTCCGCCGAAGAAGCCATTATGGCGGTGGAAACGGGGGCGCTGGATTGGGAAGCGGTGATCAAGGTGCATATCACAAAGTCGCCTGTCTGGGAAAAGGCCGGCGTTGAATTCAGGCCCGGCAAGGACGGCGTTATCGAAACCACCGCCGGACGCATGGTCTTTAACGAAGAGATGCCGTCCGAAATTCCCTTTATCAATTACGAACTTAAAGACAAGGAACTGCGCGCCCTGATCGAGTATGTGTTCGCGATCAAAGGTTCCTGGACAACGGTAAAAATGCTTGATGTGATCAAGGCTACCGGCTACCGTTACGCCACCGTCTTTGGGGCGACCATAGGCATTGACGACGTGCTGGTGCCCAAAGAAAAACCGGCCATGATCGACGAGGCCAATAAACGGGTTGACGAAATTCAGAAACAGTACCGGCAGGGCCACATTACCAACAAGGAACGTTCGGAGCGCGTGGTGGAAGTGTGGACCAAAACCAACGACGAGCTTGCCGCGGTGATGATGAAAACGCTGGAAGCCGACCGCGACGGATTTAATTCAATCTATATGATGGCGAACTCCGGCGCGCGGGGAAGCCGCAACCAGATTCGCCAGCTTGCCGGTATGCGCGGCCTTATGGCAAACCCCAAGGGCGACATCATCGAACTGCCCATACGTTCAAACTTTAAAGAAGGCCTTTCGGTTATTGAATTCTTTATTTCCACCAACGGCGCCCGCAAGGGGCTTGCCGATACCGCCCTCAAGACCGCCGAAGCCGGTTACCTTACCCGCCGCCTTGTGGACATTGCCCAGGATGTGGTGATTAACGAAGACGACTGCGGAACGATTAACGGCATTGAGTATTCGGCGATCAAGGACGGCGAGGAAATTGTCGAGCCGCTGCGGGACCGCATTGTGGGCCGCTATACGCTGGAACGCGTCAAGCATCCGATCACCGGCGAGCTTATTATCGATGTCAACGAAGAAATCACCGAAGAGGTCTCCAACCAGATCGACGCCGCCGGTGTCGAGAGTGTGCGGATCAGGACCG
The DNA here is from genome assembly GCA_031283575.1 of Treponema sp. Classification (GTDB taxonomy): domain Bacteria; phylum Spirochaetota; class Spirochaetia; order Treponematales; family Breznakiellaceae; genus JAIRYT01. Next base: position 2,747 of record JAITBL010000156.1, read on the forward strand.
TACTTACCTGCGAGGCAAAGCACGGCGTCTGCCGCCGCTGTTACGGCCGCAATCTTGCCACCAACAGTTCGGTCGATATCGGCGAAGCGGTGGGAACCATCGCCGCCCAGTCCATCGGTCAGCCGGGTACCCAGCTGACCATGCGTACCTTCCACACCGGCGGTACGGCCACGAAGAAGAGCGAAGAAAACCGCATCTTCTTCAAGTTTCCCGTGTATATACGCGAGGTTTCGGGCGCCTATGTGGAACTGGCTTCGGGGCACCGGCTCTTTACCCGCAAGGGACACGCCGTGATAAACCGCGTGATGAAGGAATACAAGCTTGAAACCAGAGATGAGCTGCTCATCGAAAACGGAAAGCGGATCATCAGGGGCGAACCGATCATCAAACACGGCGCCAAAGAGATACTTTCTCCCGAAATCGCCTATGCTCTGGTTCTCGAAGACGGAAAGAAGCGGACCCTGCTGCTTATCGGCCAGGAACAAAAGATCGATATCCGCAACGGTTCAGAATTTGTCGTCAGGGAAGGCGAGGTGGTGGAAGACGAAAGGACCATCGCGACCTTCGACACTTTAAGTGATCCGATTATTGCCGAAGCTTCCGGTATCGTTAAATACGAAGACATTATTGCCGGTACCACCCTTAAGGAAGAAACGGATCTTGAGACGGGAAACACCGAAAAGCGGATCAATGAAACTCACCTTGAAACCAAACAGCCCCGTATTTATATTGCCGATGCCGAAGGGAATGAGCTGGCTTCGTACTTTCTTCCCGGAGGAGCCATCATCCTTGTTGATGAGGATGAAAAGATACAGGCGGGAAGAACCATCGCCAAGATACTCAAGGAAACTTCCAAGACGGTGGACATTACCTCGGGCCTTCCCCGCGTGTCGGAACTTTTCGAGGCGCGTAAACCCAAGAATCCTTCGGTGCTTGCCCAGGTTTCGGGGACGGTTTTCTTCAAGGGAATTGCAAAAGGCAAACGGGTGGTGATCATTCAGGACGCCTTTGACAAGGAATTCAAACATCTTATTCCGATGACCAAGCGCCTGTTGGTACGTGACGGAGATACGGTCGAAGTGGGCGAGGCCCTCTGTCTTGGCGCCGCCAATCCCCACGATATTCTGCACATACTGGGCGAAGCGCGGCTCCAGCGTTACCTGATGGATGAAATCCAGCAGGTGTACCGGCTCCAGGGCGTGTCGATCAATGACAAGCATATCGGTGTTATTATCCGCCAGATGATGCGCAAGGTCGAAATTGTGTCCGTCGGCGATACCCGCTTTATCTTTGGCCAGATGGTAAACAAATACCGCTTCCACGAGGAAAATAACCGCGTCATTGCCGAAGGCGGCCAGCCCGCGGTCGCGCGGCCCCTTTTCCAGGGAATAGCCAAGGCGTCGCTGAACAGCGATTCTTTCCTTTCGGCGGCAAGCTTTCAGGAAACCACCCGTGTGCTTACCAACGCCGCCATCGCCGGATCAACCGACTTGCTGCGGGGACTCAAGGAAAACATCATTATAGGTCATCCCATCCCCGCCGGTACGGGCATGAAACGCTACCGCGCGGTCAAGCTTTACGATGAAGACAGCCAGGATCTTGATGTAAAGATGCAGGAGATTTTGGATCTGCGAAAACTGGAACAGCTGCAGGAAGAAGAAATGGCCGCGCAGGACGAAGAGCTGGTTACCGAAGAAGTTGACGGCGAAGCGGAAACGGAAAGCGAAGATTAACGGTACGGCATGAAACGGTTTTGGGGCGTTTTATTTTTCGTATCCATGTGCTTTTGCGCGGCCGCCCAGCAGCCCGCCGGTAATCCCTACAGCTGGGAGAACCGCGCGAAGGGCGCGTTCATCCAGCTTCGTTCTCCCGAAAAGATTCCGGATGAACCCTGGACGCTCATCGTTCATTACCGCTATCAGGGAAGCATGGAAGAACTTGCCCCCCGCGATCTTGTACTGGTGACGAATTCATCTTCTTCATCTTCCCAATCTTCCCAATCGCAATCGATAAATACGGTAACCGAAAGCTTTGACTTTTACCCCAAGAACGGCAGCCGCAGTCTTTTTTTTAACAGCGAACGCCGGGGGACGCCGCTGTCGCTGCGGATTGAAAGCGGCGCCGGCAATTTTTTGGTGACCGGCGTGGAAGTACAAAAACGCGCCGCCGGAAAGCTAAACGAACCGCTGACAACGGATCTGGGAACCATGCTCTACTATCCCCGTTCGAGATGGCGTAACAGGGAGTATGAATTTTTCCGCCTTAATCACGAGCCGCGTATCCTCTATATTGTTTCAGCCAGTCACGCGGTGCAGTCCGCTTTTCTGCGGCGGCTTGCCTTCTTTGTCGAAAAACGCGGTTTTGCCGGACGCCTTGCCCGCGATGAGGAAATAAAGGATCTTCGCGACTGGGGCGCCCACGATTACCGGAGCGCTGATCTCGCCCGTTTCTTTCAAAAAGCGGAAAACGAAAAGTTTCCGTTAAACCGGAAAGAGCTGCTGCTCAGGGAACTGCTTCTTGCCAACGGAATTATCCGCAGGACACGAAACGGGATAGAAGCGGGGGAGGGCGCGCTTATCGGTTTTTCCGCGGAAATCGGCGACGACAGGCTTCCCGCCTATTTTGTCCACGAAACGGTGCACGGGTTTTATTTTATCATGCCCGCCCTGCGCCGCGCTTTTAAAGAAAGTTTTGACCGTTACCCCGAAGCGGAAAAAAACTTTTTGCGCGCCGCCTTTGACTTTCGCGAATACAATGTACTGGAAGACGCGGATCTGCTTGTCAACGAAACGGCGGCGTACCTGTTACAGCAGCTTCCCGCCGAAACGCCAAAATACTTTAACGACATTATCGGATACTGGTTCCGTATGGCGGGCGGTTCGGCGGAAGCGTCCGCGTGGGTAAAAGGCAACGGCGCCGTCTTTGCCCGCCAGAGCGAAGAACTCCAGGCAAAACTTTTTGCCCTTACGGGACTGCGGGTGGAAAACTTTTTTGACCTTCTGCCCAAAAACCGCAGCCTTCCCATGATCCCCTGACTTGCGTTAGTATATAACCGTATATGAAGAAGCTCCGTGTACTCGTCCCCAAGGGGCGTATTTTCGATAATGTCTCGCGTCTCTTTGCCGACGCGGGTTTTCCCCTGACGCTGGCGGACAGAACCTACCGGCCCCGCGTAAGCGCCCCCTGGCTTGATGTCAAGATTATGAAACCCCAGAATGTGGGGGAACTTTTGGAGATCGGCAGTCACGACGCGGGTTTTACCGGCATTGACTGGATCAGGGAAAACCACGCCGATGTGGAAGAGATTATGGATTTGGGTTTCGACAAAGTGCGCATTGTCGCCGCGGTTCCCGCTTCGCTTAACGACAGGCTTCTTGAACGGAAGCAGCTGACCGTTGCGAGCGAATACATCAATCTGGCGAATTCCTGGCTCAAGACACGTTCATACCGTTACCGCATCGTCCGTACCTACGGCGCGACCGAGGTTTTCCCTCCCGATGATGCCGACATGATCATCGACAATACTTCTACCGGCCAAACGCTCAAAGACAACGGCCTTCGCATTGTTGATACGCTTCTTGAGTCGTCGACCCGTTTTGTCGCTTCTAAAACGGCGATGAAGGACAGGGAAAAGCGGGGCCGTATCGGGGAGCTTGCCATGCTTTTCAGGGCCGTGCTTGACGGCCGCGAACGGGTCATGCTCGAAATGAACCTTCCCCAAAAGGGTTTTGAAAAAATCGTAACGGGTCTGCCGGCAATGAGGAGTCCCACGGTCTCGCCCCTGTACGGTGACGGCGGTTACGCGGTCAAGATCGCCGTAAAAAAAAGTGAAGTCCCCGATCTGATTCCGCGGCTCAAAAAACTCGGCGCCGCCGATATTGTCGAATACGATTTGCGGAAGGTAGTACCGTGAAGCGCGGGTACCCCGGAGGGGCGGGGCGTTAAACCCGCTTGCCGATAAAATTTGCGCGAGGAGCTGGTATGGAAAGGGCTGCGGAAATAACGCGGAACACCAAAGAAACCGACATTACCGTCAAGCTTAACATTGATGGGAGCGGTAAATCAAAACTCGATTACCCTGTCGGGTTCATGGCGCATATGCTTGACACCTTTGCCAAACACGGCCTCTTTGATATCGAGGTAAAGGCCCGGGGGGACCTTGAGGTGGATCAACATCACCTTGTCGAAGATACGGGCATTGTGCTGGGCCGGTGTTTTGCCGAAGCGCTGGGAGACCGGCGGGGTATCGCGCGCAGCGGTTCCTGTCTTTACCCGATGGACGAAACGCTTGTCCGTGCCGCGGTGGATATTTCGGGCCGGAGTTTTTTGGTCTTCGAGGGGCGGCTCTCGGGTATTCCGCTGGTGTCGGAAGGAAGCGCCGGCTGTTTTCAGGTGGATACCGTCGAAGACTTTTGGGGAGCCTTCGTTTCCGCCGCGGGAATCGCGCTACATCTTGATGTACTGCGCGGCCGTAGCGATCACCACAAAATTGAAGCCCTGTTTAAAGCGGCGGCCCGCGCCCTGCGCGCGGCCTGCGAGACGGATCCCCGCGCTCTCGACAGCATACCCTCAACAAAGGGCATGCTCGCTTAGCGGGCGGACGCTGCGATGACAGGAGTAATCAATTACGGCGCGGGCAATTTGGGTTCGGTGATGAACGCCCTCGCGCGCCTTGGACTTTCGGCCCGTTTTACAAGGGGGCCCGACGAGCTGCGTTCCGGCGTTTTTGACGCGATCATTTTCCCCGGCGACGGACACTTTGCCACCGCCATGGAGGCGCTTGCTTCATCCGGTTACGCGGAGGCGCTGCGGGAATGGATTGCCGCCGACAAGCCCTTCCTTGGCATCTGTATCGGCCTGCAATTATTGTTCGAATGGTCCGAAGAGGCCGAGGGCGTGTCGGGGCTTGCGGTAATCGCCGGCGGCGTCAAAAAATTTCCCGGCCGCAAGGTGCCGCAGATCGGCTGGAACCAAACGGCGGCGTCTTCCTCCTCGCGTCTATTTAAGGGGCTGAAGGCGGAATCATTTTTCTACTATATTCACTCATACTATGCCGCGCCCCGCGACAAAAGCGTAACGGCGGCGGAGGCCGAATACTATCTGCGCTACTGTTCGGCGGTGGAGCGGGGCGCGCTCGCGGCGGTGCAGTTTCATCCTGAAAAATCGGGCGCCGCGGGCCTTGAGCTTCTGCGGAACTGGGCGGGCGTATGAGGCAGGCGAAACGCATCATTCCCTGCCTTGATGTTGATGACGGCCGTGTTGTCAAGGGAATCAAGTTTAAGGGAATCAGGGACGCGGGCGATCCGGCGGCGCTTGCCCGCCGTTACAACGAAGAAGGCGCCGACGAACTTACCTTTCTTGACATCGGCGCTTCGTATAAAAGCCGCGCGACTTTGCTTGACGTGGTGCGGCGGGTCGCGAAAGAAGTGTTTATTCCCCTCTGCGTCGGCGGCGGCATTAGAAGCGTTGACGACATGCGTGACGCGATGAACGCCGGCGCGGACAAGGTTTCGGTGTGTACCTCGGCGTTACGGCGGCCGGAATTATTGGCGGAAATGGCCAGGGCCTACGGGAGTCAGTGCGTGGTGCTGTCCATTGACGCCAAGCGTGTTGACGGAACGGAACAGCGCTGGCACGCCTACTCCCACGGCGGCCGCACCGACACGGGGCTTGACGCCATACAGTGGGCAAAGGACGCGGCGGCCCTTGGCGCGGGCGAGATTCTGCTCAACTCTATCGATGCCGACGGTACCGGCGCGGGCTATGATTTGGAATTGACCCGCGCTATCCTCCGCGCCGTGCCGGTGCCGGTAATTGCCTCGGGCGGCGCGGGGACCCTGGATCAGATCGCCAACGTGCTCTCCGGCGTCTGGGGGAACGCGAAAAGCGCCGCGGAGGCAAATCCGGAATCAGGCGGGGCGGAATATTTTGACGGCGCTGACGCCGCCCTTGTGGCGTCGCTGCTTCATTTTGAAAAAACAACGATACCGGAAATCAAGCGCTGCGCGGAAGCGAAGGGAGTTTGTGTAAGGTGGTAATCGCGTCAATCGACATTCAGAACGGCAGGGTAGTACAGCTCCGCCAGGGCGCCGAGCTCGTACTGCAGCGTGACAACGCCGGAGAGCTTGCCGAAGAATTCGACCGTTACGGCGAAGTCGCGGTGATCGATTTGGACGCCGCCATGGGGAAGGGGAATAATCACGGCATGATAGAACCCCTTCTCCGTAAAGCCGAGTGCCGTGTCGGCGGCGGCGTCAGGAGCGCGGCCCGGGCGGCGGAACTGGTAAGCCTTGGCGCCCGTAAAATCATCGTCGGTTCTTTGGCGTTTTGCGATCCGGAAAAAAAAGGCGCGGGAAGCGGTGAATACGGCCTTAACCGCGCGTTTTTGGAAACGTTGACAGAAGAGATAGGCCGTGAACGGCTGATCATCGCCGTCGATGCCAGGCCGCGCGCGGGCGGTGACGGCCGCTACGAAATTTACGTTAACGGCTGGAAAACGCCGACCGGATTGTCCCTCGTGGAAACGGCACAAGCCGCTTCCGTTTACGCTTCGGAGCTGCTCTTTACCTGCGTGGACCGCGAGGGTACGATGACGGGAATCGATATGGAGCCGGTGAAGCGTCTCCGCGATGCCTGCGGCGATACCTGCCGTATTACCGCGGCGGGCGGCGTTTCAACACGGGAAGAAATTGCCGCGCTGGCCGCGCTTGACTGCGATGTCCAGCTCGGCATGGCCCTGTATACGGGAAAGATAAGTTTGGCCGACGCCTTTACGGATTCACTTGACTGGAAGAAGTGCGAAGAAGGAAGCCGCGGCCTTATGCCGCTCATTGCCCAGAGCGCCGACGGACAGGTGCTGATGACCGGCTATGCCGATCGCGAGGCGGTGTCGGAAAGTTTCAGGCGGGGAAAGCTGTGTTTTCACAGCCGTACGCGGGACAAACTCTGGATGAAGGGCGAAAATTCAGGCAATGTCCTGACACTGCGCCGCATGAGGGCCGACTGCGACAGGGACGCCCTGCTCGCCGTTGTGGAAAACGAAGGCCCCGCCTGTCATACCGGCGCGTGGTCCTGTTTCGGTACGAACCGCCGCTATACCTGGGAACTGCTGCAGGCAATCATCGCCGAACGTTTCCGCAATCCCTCGCCGGGTTCCTACACGGCGACGCTGGATAACGAACTTGTCCGCGAAAAAGTGGCCGAAGAAGCCGCGGAACTGTGCGGCGCGAAAACACGCGACGAGGTGACCGGCGAAGCGGCGGACCTGCTCTATTTTGCCACCGTACTCCTGACCCGCGAAGGGGTGAGCGTTCAGGACGTATTGGATGAATTGGACAGGCGGCATAAAAAAAAGTGATTGGATATTGAGGCTGTTCCAAAACTTCAGTTTTGGAACAGCAACCTTAAAATTAGCAGTTTTGCAAGGCTGAAAGCCTGAGAAACTGCAAGAGCCTGTTTCAAAACCGTGCGCGTTAGCGCACA
>JAITBL010000157.1 GCA_031283575.1 Treponema sp.
ATCTCGATTTCGCCGATATAACTCGTCGATGTATTGAGCATTTCCGCAAGTTTCATCTGTGAAAGCTGCTTTTTCTTACGGTATTTTTTCATATTGAAGGCTCATACTGCCAACACATTACCGGAGATTCGAGGCGGCTACGCGCAGGCGCAGCTTCGCCCGTTTGAGGGCCGCCTCGGCGTTGATCGATTCAAATTTAAAGGTGCTCTGGTTTATCGTTTCTTCGGCGCGTTTTTTTGCCTCTTCGGCGCGTTCCCGGTCTATTTCATCGGGCCACTCGGCGGCGTCGGTCAACAGGATAGTGTTGTGGCTTTTTACCTCGAGTAGCCCTTCGGCTATGAAGGCTTCTTTCCAGCGGCCGGTCTTGTCCTTGACGCGAAGGACGCAGGCGGCCGCGGGCGCGGTAAAAAAAGAATGCTTCGCGTACACGGTTATTTCCCCGTCGCTGAGGGTAAGGGTAAGGGCTTCCACCTCGCCGGCAAAAAAACGGCGGTAGGGCGTGTGTACTTCAAGTTTGAAAAGCGCCGCCATTACCAACGCCCCGCTTTTCCGTACCGTTCAGGCATTTTTTTCCAGCACCTCGTCAATGCCGCCGGCCATAAAAAAAGCCTGCTCGGGAATCGAGTCACATTCGCCGTCAAGAATCATCCTGAAGCCGCGTATCGTTTCCTTGACCGGAACATACTTGCCGTCGATGCCGGTAAACTTGGCGCCGACAAAGAAAGGCTGGCTAAAGAAGCGCTGTATTTTGCGGGCCCGCGCCACAAGAAGTTTATCGCCGGCGCTTAACTCGTCCATTCCCAAAATCGCGATAATGTCCTGCAGTTCCTTGTAGCGCTGCAGTATTTCCTGGGTACGCCGCGCGGTAGTATAATGCTCTTCACCCACCACGGCGGGTTCGAGAATTCGCGAACTGGACGCCAGCGGATCGACGGCGGGATAAATTCCCAACTCGACGATCTTGCGGGACAGGGTTGTCGTCGCGTCCAGATGGGCAAAGGTGGTGGCTGGCGCCGGATCGGTCAGGTCGTCGGCGGGAACATAGACCGCCTGTATACTGGTGATGGAACCCTTGGGCGTACTGGCAATGCGTTCCTGCAAAGCGCCCATCTCGTTTGCCAGCGTGGGCTGGTAACCGACGGCGCTGGGAATGCGCCCAAGCAGGGCGGACACTTCGGCGCCGGCCTGAATAAAACGGAAAATGTTGTCGATAAAGAGCAGTACGTCCTGGCCGCCCTCGTCACGGAAATGTTCGGCCATGGTAAGACCCGCCAGGGCAACCCGCATGCGGGCGCCGGGAGGTTCGTTCATCTGCCCAAAGACCAGCGCCGTTTTGTCGATAACGCCGCTTTCGTTCATTTCCTTCCAGAGGTCGGCGCCTTCGCGGCTTCGTTCCCCTACCCCGCTGAACACCGAATACCCCGCGTGCTCGGTGGCGATGTTGCGGATCAGTTCCATAATGATGACGGTCTTGCCGACGCCGGCGCCGCCGAAAAGCCCGATCTTGCCGCCCTTCGCGTAGGGCGCGACAAGATCGATTACCTTGATTCCCGTTTCAAAAACTTCCGTGGCGGACCGCTGTTCGGCAAAACCCGGGGCTGAACGGTGAATTGACTGATACTCTTTCGCGGTAAAAGCGCCCTTGTCGTCGATTACTCTGCCGGTAACAGAAAACATACGGCCCAGCACTTCCTCGCCCACAGGCACTTTGATGGGGCCGCCCGAGTCGACGGCCGCCAGGCCGCGGGCAAGGCCTTCGGTAGCTTCCATGGCGACCGTACGCACGCGGTTATCCCCGATATGCTGGAGTATTTCGAGTATCACTTCCTTCCCGCCGTCCGGCACGCGTACCTTGAGCGCCGTCAGTATGGGAGGCACCTCTCCCGCCTCAAAACGAACGTCAACGACGGGGCCGACGATCTGCGTAATCAATCCTGTTTTATCCATCACTCATCCTTTATCCAAACGCCGCGGCTGCCGAGGTCATCCGCTTAAGGCGGCGCTCCCGCTCACAATTTCCGTAACACCCTGGGTAATGCCCGCCTGACGGGCGCGGTTATAACTGAGGTGCAGGCCCTCGAGTATTTCCTCGGCGCTTTTGCTCGCCTCGTCCATGGCGGTCATGCGGGCGCTCTGCTCGCTCGCGTACGCTTCGACCAGACAGCCGTAAATAATTCCCTTGACATAGAGGGGAACCAGCGCGTCGAAAACTTCTTCCTTGGAAGGCACATACTCAAACTGCAATTCCACGCGCTTTTCCCCGCCCGAAGCGGAAAGTTCTTCCTGCATTTTACGGGCGTCCAGGGGAATGATCTGGCGCCGGGCGGGAAGTAATTTTACCGTACTGTACATGTGCGTGTAGACAATGTGCACTTCATCAAACATTCCCCACAGATACTGCGAAATGATAAAATCGGCGATTTCCCTGGCGTTATCCATCTGCGGAAGTTTTGACTGAAACGAAAAATTTTCCAGAATCAAATAGGGTGAATGAATAAAGTAACGGTAACCGATTGTGCCGATAAGGATCAGTATGGGCGATTTTTTTTCGGCGGTGACGGACTCGCACAATCCCGCCACTTCGCGAAAGATGTTTGCGTTGTAGCCGCCGGCAAGGCCCTTGTCGCTGGTAACGGCAAGGATCGCCGTCCGCCCGTTTTTCCGTTCCGGCGGAAGCGATCCCGTTCCGTTCCGCCCAAGAAAACGGCTTTCAACACGGCCCGCCCCTTCGTAAATGTCGAGCATCGCTTTTTGTATGCGAAGAAAGAAGGGTTCGGTATCTTCCAGAATGCGCCGGCCCTTGCGGAGTTTTGAGGTCGAGATAAGATTCATCGCGCTGGTAACCTGGAGGGTCTGTTCTATGGCCCGCATCCTCAGGCGGACGTCGCGCAGATTTGCCACTACTTTCCCCTGCCGCTTAACATTTTATAGGCGTCGATGGCCTCTTCCATTTTGCCTTCCCATTCGGCGTCAATGGAAAGGGTCTTCGCGATGTGTTCCAGCAGTTCATTGCCGCGCGCCCTCAAGTATTCGATCAGGCCCTTCATAAACGCGCCGGCTTTCGCGACTTCGACATCGGCAAGGGCGCGGGAAGCCGCGGCAAAGAGCATGGCCGTCTGTTCCTCAACAGGAAGGGGAGAAAACTGTCCCTGCTTGAGCACCTCCATAAGGCGCTTGCCCTGGGCAAGCTTGTCCTGGGTCGCCTTGTCCAGATCGCTGCCGAACTGGGCAAAGGCGGCCATCTCGCGGTACTGGGCCAGATCGAGACGCAGCCTGCCCGACACTTTACGGATCGCCTTTGACTGGGCCGAACCGCCCACACGGCTTACCGAAAGCCCCACGTCGATGGCGGGACGGAAGCCCGAATTAAAGAGTTCCGAATCCAGAAAAATTTGGCCGTCGGTGATCGAAATTACGTTGGTCGGAATATACGAAGAAATATCGCCCGCCTGGGTTTCGATGATCGGTATGGCCGTAATGGAGCCGCCGCCCCGTTCGGGGGAAAGTTTTGCCGCCCGCTCAAGGAGCCGCGAATGTAAATAAAAGACATCGCCCGGAAAAGCTTCGCGGCCGGGCGGCCTGCGCAGCAGCAGGCTGATGGTACGGTAGGCGACGGCGTGTTTTGACAAATCATCGTAAACGACAAGAACGTCCCTGCCCGCTTTCATAAAGTGTTCCGCCATGGCGCAGGCCGAATAGGGAACCAGATATTGCAGGGCCGCCGAGTCCGACGCCGAGGCAAACACGACAAAGGTGTATTCCATGGCGCCCGCTTTTTCAAGATTGCTGATAATCGCCGCCACCGACGAAGCCTTCTGTCCTATGCCGCAGTAGACACAGTATACGTCTTTTCCTTTTTGATTGATGATCGCGTCGATTGCCAGGGCGGTCTTGCCGGTCTGCCGGTCGCCGATGATCAGTTCCCGCTGGCCTCTGCCGATGGGGATCATGGCGTCCACCGAAAGTATCCCCGTTTGCAGGGGAGTGTCAACCGCGCCCCGTTCAATCACCGGAGCGGCCGGCGATTCGACGGGAAGCCATTCGGCAATGCCGTCTTTATCCAGCGGCCCCCTGCCGTCAATCGGCTCGCCCAGCGCGTTTACGACACGGCCGAAAAGGGCGCGGCCCGAAGGAACCGAAACCACGCGGCCGGTACCGCGGACTTCTTCGCCGTCCTTGACCAGATATTCGCCCGAAAAAAGTACGCATCCCACACCGTCTTCTTCGAGATTCAGCACTATCCCCCGGGCCCCCGAAGCAAACTCCACCAGCTCGCCGTAGATCGCCCCGTCAAGACCGTAAATCGAAGCCACCGAATCGCCGACCTGGGTTACGAAACCCGACTGGGCGGAAGCCGCTTTGCCTTCCCAATTTTTTATTTCTTCCTGCAGTACTTTGGAAAGGTCCCCGAAATTCGCCATTTATACTCCATAAGATCCGAGTTTATCAGGCGCTGAATTCTTGCCTGCAAACAAATGAGGCTGTTCCAAAACTTCAGTTTTGGGACAGCAACCTTAAAATTAGCAGTTTTGCAAGGCTGAAAGCCTGAGAAACTGCAAGAGCCTGTTTCAAAACCGTGCGCGTTAGCGCACA
>JAITBL010000161.1 GCA_031283575.1 Treponema sp.
TGCCGCCGCGCAGTTCCGAAATGGGGAGCAGCGAAAGAAACGCGGTCCCCAGATACGTTGAAAGGCCGTCTGTCATTGGGTACGAGCATAGCATACTGTTTTTGGCGGGATCAAGGGCGAGGCCGCTGTCGGAAAAATACTATTGGGCCCTTGAACCGGTAGTTATTATGGTAGTCGACATAGCTTTTAAGAATGTTCCGCAGCTGACTTTCGGTAAAATGACAAGGTGGTCAAGACATTCCTGCCGTAACGGACGGACAAAGCGTTCCACATAGGTATTCATGTTATGCGAGTACGGGGTAATCCTGACTCCCTTAACATAGGACCACCCGAACAGGCACGAACGGGTTCATCGGCGAAGGCGAATAAGGCGGAAAGTTATCTCCAGGCACTTGTCCATTTCGACGGGTTTGGCAAGGTGGGCGTTCATGCCGTTCTCCAAAGCCTTGTCGATGTCTTCCTTAAACGCGTTCGCGGTAAGGGCGACAATCGGAACCGTTTTGGCGTCTTCGCGATCCATGGCGCGGATTCCCCGCGAGGCGGAATAACCGTCAAGAACGGGCATCTGCACATCCATGTAAATAATGTCGTAGTAATGGGGCGGCGAATCCGAAAAGCATCTGAGCGCGGCCGCCCCGTCTTCGGCCTCTTCGATTTGAAGCCCCGTGTATTCCAGCAGGTTGATCAAAATGATCCGGTTGATGGCGACGTCATCGACGAGCAGCGCCCGCTTGCCCTTGAGTTTGCCCTCGGCGTCGGAGGGAACGGCGACCTCTTCCGGCGCCTCGGTACGGGCAAGGGCAAGGTCAAAAGTAAAAACGCTTCCCGCCCCTTCCTCGCTTTCGACGCGGATTTCTCCGCCGAGGATCTGGATAATACTCTGCGAAATAGCCAGACCCAGGCCTGTACCGCCGTAACGTTTGGAAATATCCGACGAAGTCTGCTCGAAGGGTTTAAAAAGAGACTTTTGCGCTTCTTTTGAAATCCCTATGCCGTTATCCGAGACGGCAAAAGAGATGATCGTTTTGTCGTCAGTTTCAGCCCGCTGTACTATCGAAAAAGTGATGGAACCGCATTCCGGCGTAAACTTGACGGCGTTTCCCAAAAGGTTGATCAGCACCTGCCTGAGCCGCAGGGGATCGGCAAGATAAGCGGCCGGCGGATTTAGGCTGAAGCTCACGGTAAAGGTAATGTTCTTCTCTTCGCAGCGGGGCCGGATAATCGTTTCGACCATGCGGGCAAGTTTTAAAAGATCCACCGCTTCGAAGTTAAGTTCAATCTTGCCCGCCTCGATCTTGGAAATGTCCAGAATATCGTTGATCAGTCCGAGCAGATGCTGGGAAGAAATTTCGATCTGTTTCAGATCGTCCATGATGGGCGCGGATATTTCCGCCATTTTCTTTTTGACAATTTCGGTCATGCCTATGATCGCGTTCATGGGGGTACGGATCTCGTGGCTCATGCGGGCCAAAAAATCTCCCTTGTGCTGGTTGGCAAGATTGGCGTTTTGCACCGCTTTTTCCAGTTCTTTTTGGGAACGGACCAGTTCGCTTACATCGATTGTCGCGATAATAATTCCCGTTCTTTCGCCGTTTTTGTCGGTCTGCCAGGAGGCGGTTCCCCGAATGTAGCTGTCCGTTTCGGGACGGTAGAGTACTTCGGACACGCGGTTTTCTTTGAGGGCGAGGATGGGATCGTAGGGAGTGTTTGCCGGATACACGCTGATGCTGCTGTAGGGCTTTCCCTGCACTTCATCAAGGGTACGGTGGTAGGCTTTAAGGCCGCCTTCGTTGATGTAAATGATCCGCTCGTTCATATCGATGATCGCCAGCGGCCCCTTGACCGACGCGTTGATGCCCTCCGCCATTTCATCAAAGGAATCCGCAAGTTCGCCGATTTCGTCTTTTACCGGCGCGTTAAAACGGAACTGCCGCTCACCGGACCTGAAGCGCGAAATTCCCTTGATAAGAAGGCTGAGGTTTTTGGTCAGTACGTCGGCCATCCAAAAAGCGATCAGCACCACTATGGCAATCATCACCGCGGCCGTAGCGGCAAGGCTCAGCGTGTTACCGATAAAATTACGGTTGATAAGAAGGCGCGTGTCTTCGGCGGCGCGGGAAATGGCCGCGTTGGATTCATTGATCAGGGCGCCCAAAACCCGTTCCGTCCTGCGGGCGGGTTTCTGGAAATCTTCCAGTCCCGCGCCTATGGCGACAAAACCAAAACCCCGCCTGGTGTTTCCGTAATGGTGGGTATAGTAGCGGATCGCCGCCGCCGTGTTCGGCTTCCAGATTCCGCTCCACAAAATAAGGAAAGACCCTGAACCGCCTTCGGCTGTCAGGTCAAACCAGCCGGTACACTGGGGAGCGTTGTTGAGATAACGTCCGTCAAGGCCCACGAGACCCGCCGCGGTCAATTCCGCCGCCGGCTTTTTCTCGCGGCTCTGACCGGTAAAGGCCGGTACGTCTTTGATAAAGTCGCCGTATTTCTTACCCGATGCCTGCCAGTCACGGTAGATGCTTTCCTCGAGCCAGGGAAGCTCCGGTTCTCCCGTTTCGGGATTGAAGCCGACAATCGAGTGGTGGCGCGGATGGCAGATGCTGCGGCACCGGTAATCCCAGATAAAGGCGTAGTTTCCTTCGAAGGCGCTGGGCATTTCCACATAGCGCTCCGCCATGGGGGTAATGTGATCGACAAATTCCATGATGTGATCATGATCGAGGGCAAGGGTGACATAGCCGGTACGGACGCCGTTTTCGATCACGGGCATGGCCCAGCGTATAATGCCCTTAAAGCGCCTGCCGTTGGGGTTTTCCCTTCCCGCGTAGGCTTCTTTCTCGGGCTGCCAGACAAGGCCCCGCTCCCTGACGCTGGCGGGATTGTACATGCCGATAAGGCGCGAACCCACATAGGCGCCGATTACATCGGAGACATAGATTTCGCCCGGGGCCAGAAGGCGCAGTTCGGGCCAGTAGCTTTCCGCTTTTACATAGGTGTTAAGGCGGTCGGCGACATTTTTTCTGCGGCCGTCCATTTGGGGCGAAGTGGTAACTTTGACGATCTCGTTGCCGGCCGTGTCGATAAAGGTCATCTCCAGAAAGAGCGGGCGCGTTTCGTACTCAAAGGCGTCGGGAGGCCGGTTCCGGTAACCGGTTTTGTTTTCAGGATTACTCGAAAAAGTGGCGTTCCCCGCCGGCAGCGGTTCTTTGGGGACCCAGGATTTTTCATCTTCCGATAAAACCCATTCCCGCTGCTTAACCACCTGCGAAGTATGAGCGGAAAGAAAGTTCCGGTACTGCGAAACCGACGGCGGCAGCAGCGCCGCGTAGCGTATGTCGGCGTCCCGCGCGTAAAGAAAGGACGCGACGCGCAGGGCGAGGTCGGTACTCATCCGTTCAATTTCGTTGGTGACGCCGGCGTTGAGCGCTTCGACCGAATCGTTGACGGCTATCTTTCCGGTTTCGACGAGGGCGTCTCCGGCCCGGGCGGCCAATATGGCGGTGCGTTCTTCCAGCGTTTGGGTGAGCTTTAAGGCCTGCCTCCACGCCATGATGGCCAGCAGAACCAGCGGAATGACCTTGATGATCACGAAGAGAATGATCAGCTTGGTACGCAGTCCAAAACCGCTTTTGTTGACGAGCGCCTCTATTTTTTTCTGAATAGCCTCAAAAAAATGTTTCATCAATCCCACAACGGGTTATAACTGGGCTCCTCAATTTCTTCGTGTTCCACGGGATCTTGCGATTGTTGGGAATTGGAAGAACCGCCTCGCAGCGGCTGAATATCGGGCGGCAGTTCGGGCATCCTGAGCCCCGAGGTAAAACTCTCGGTGATAAACAGGGAAGGATCTATCCTTGTTCTGATGGGTGTTCCCGCCGCGTTAGGCCCGTGCTGGTCGCAGAATTCGGCGGGAACCGTTCCCTCAAGGAAGGAGAGGGTAATGCCCGCGGGACAGTCGTTGGTCAGCTTGAGCCCCGAAACGCGGCATACCGTTGCCTCGACAATTCCGGCGGGACGTACAAAATCACGGCGGGGCAGGCCCTGATTGTAGTCGTTCATCAGATTGCCCCAGATTGGGCCGGCCAAAGACGCGCCGGAAACATTCATTCCCAATGAGTTGCCGCCCTTGTCAAAACCGAACCAGATCGCGATCGTGTAATAGGGGGTGAATCCTACCGCCCAGGCGTCGGACCAGTTTTGGGTAGTTCCCGTTTTGCCGCCCGCGGGGATACGGTAGGTAACGCCCTTGTCGTCTTTAACGTTAAGCTTCGCGCCGTAACCGGAGCCCGAAGCAAGGGTTCCCACTTCGATCACCTTTGTCAGAAGCCGTGTCATCATGTAGGCGTTCTGTTTGCTGATAATCTGAATGCCGTCGCCCATGCTTTCAAGATCGAGCCGCACCTGCCGCTCGTAATCAACAAGTATCTTGCCGCTGCGATCTTCTATCATGCGGATCGCGTAGGGGCTAAGCGCCCGCCCCTGATTGGCAAACACCGCGAACGCGCGGGCCATGGAAAGGGGCGAGACGGCGATGATGCCCAGGCCCATCGGATAGACGCGGGGAAAGGTGACGGATTTTTCCTGGGGATCGGTGATCCCCAGCAGGGCCGCGGAACGGTTAATCGCCGCGTCGAAACCGATTCCGTCCAGCACTTTAAGCGCCGGTATGTTCAGCGAGAGGGCTAGCGCCTCGTAGAGCAGCACCGAGCCGCGCCAGGTTCCCTGGTAGTTGTTGGGTATATAGTCCTGTCCCGCGGCGGTATGGAAAACGACCGGCGAGTCAAATATCTGCGTAGCCATCGTAAACTCGCGCGAATCAATCGCGGCGGAATAATAGAGGGGTTTGAAGGCGCTCCCCGGCATAACCTTTGCCTGGGTCGCGCGGATCAGCTGATTGGTTTCGTTGTACTGCGAACCGCCGATGATCGCCTTGATCTGTCCGGTACTGTTTTCGAGCACCACAAGGGCGCCTTCCACGACGTTTTCTTCGGTTATCGACTTCATCTTTGAGTAGGCCGCCGCCGTCATGGGCTTGACCGGAGCGAGGTCAAAGGCCAGGCTCATCATGTCGACAACGGGGTTCAGAAGCCTGGCGTATTTGTTGCCCGCCTTGATCTCGTCCTGATGCTCCACATCGGCAAAAACATCTTCCATGTTGAAGGCAAGCAGGATCATGTTGGCCATGGGTACAAAAACCCGTTCCGCGCGGGCAAGGCTGTAACCGGCGTTGGTCCTGAAGAGGGCGTTGGCCTTGGCGATACCTTCGGCCATTTCGGACTCGGCAAGTTCCTGGAAGTGAAGGTTGAGGGTGGTCTGCACCTGATAACCGTCGCGGTAGTAGTCCATTTCGCCGTACATGAATTTGTCCAGCTCGCGGCGCACGTATTCGCTGAACCAGGGGGCCTTGTCTTCCCGCGAGTAATAGGCCGAAGCGCCGATACGGGTATAATCAAAAGCGGCCCAGTATTCGTCAAAAGAAACGTCCGCCTCTTCGCGGGTCGCGTAGCCCAGTTCCACCATTTTGGCGAGCACCGATTTTTGCCGGTCCATGGCGACATTGGGGTTGGCGATGGGATTATAACGGGTGGGGCTTGAAAGCTGGATTACGAGAACCGCCGCCTCGGCCAGGGTAAGATCCCGCGCGCTGTGATTAAAGAAGTAATTGCTGGCCGTTTCAACGCCGTAGAGTCCCGGGCCCATGATCATATAGTTAAGGTAGATTTCAAGAATTTCGTTCTTGGTATAGCGGCGCTCCATCTGGAAGGCCCACCAGAGCTCCCTGATTTTTCGCCGCAGGGTTTTTTCCGTGCGGTCGGTATAGAGGGTGCCCGCTACCTGCTGGGTGATCGTGGAACCGCCGCCCAGGGAACGGCCGGTAATCTGACCAAAGGCCGCCCGCGCGATGCCCCTGATGCTGAAACCCCGGTGATTGTAAAAGTCGGGGTCTTCCCGCGCGAGCACCGCCTGGATCAGGTGGCGGGGCAGTTCGCTCAGGGCGATCAGTTCCCGCTTTTCATCGGCGGAAAATTCGGTAATCAGATCGCCGGAAGAATCAAAAATTTTGGTGGGAAGGGCGGGGTTGAGTACTTTATAGTTTTCCACGTTTTCGATGTTGCCGGTGACCGCCAGGGACAACCCCAAAGCAACCCCGATGAGCCCCGCCAAAAGAATGGTAACCAGCGCGATGATTCGCGTGAATAAAAAGCCGCCCATAGGCCATTATGGTAAAAAACGAAAGGATCTGTCAAGTTACGCCCCGATCTTCCCTTCCTCCTTTACCTTTTTCGCCTGCGGTGAAACCGTTCGTGTCCGTTCGGATGGTTCCAAGAAAAAACCACGAATACTTTATGATATTTTGTAAAAGGGGTACCTTATATCCGACGGGATATAGGGGCCGGCGCCGATTGTTTCGTGTTGGGAGGGAACGGTCAGGGTACAAGCTCTGGCAGACC
>JAITBL010000209.1 GCA_031283575.1 Treponema sp.
GTTGAGGCCTGGCATCCGACGGCAATTCCCAACGCCTGCCGGCGTCTTGAATCCCTGGCCCGTGAACTGGGCCTCGCGGTCACCGCCGGCAGCGACTTTCACGGCGCCGCCCGCCCCGAACGCAAACTGGGAATTACCTCCGGCGGCCGGAAAATAGGCGATGAATTTTTGGCGGCGCTGGAATGACGCTTTCCGCGGCTATTGGACCCTACCGCGAAGAAGCGGCAAGTTCGGCCTTTACCGCCGCGGCAATTTCCGCGGCCGCCGCTGTTATGCCGGTCAATTTTGCCTCCGCTTCGCCGCGGCGTTTTATTTCGACTTTGCCGGCGGCGAGGTTTTTATCGCCGGCGACGATACGCCAGGGAATGCCCATAAGATCGGCGTCGTTAAACTTGACGCCGGCCCGTTCGTCGCGGTCGTCGAGCAGTACCTCGATGCCGGCTTTTTCCAGTTCCGCCGCAATGGCGTCGCAGCTTTCAAGAACGGCGCCCTGATACTTAATCGGCACGATGATCACATGATAGGGCGCCGCCGACACGGGCCAGATAATGCCTGCGTCATCGTGATGTTCCTCAATGATGCTGGCCAGGGTACGGTCAAGGCCGATGCCATAGCAGCCCATGGTAGGGATGTGGCTCTTTCCGTTTTCGTCCAGATAATTGACGTTCAGCGCCCTGGTGTATTTGTAACCCAGCTTAAAGATGTGCCCAAGTTCGTTGCCCTTTTTTTCGTAGAGTTCTCCGCCGCAGACAGGGCAGCGGTCACCGGCCTTGACGGTACGGACATCGGCGGTGAGCCATGCGGTAAAGTCCCTGCCGTAGGCGGCGTGCCGGTAATGTTTGTCTTTTTCGAGCGCGCCGGTAACGGCGTCGTTCATACCGGTAACGGTATTGTCTAAAATGATCGGGACGGCCGCGAGGCCCACCGGTCCGGCAAAGCCCACGGGGGCGCCGGTGATCCGCTCTACATCACTGTCCGCGGCAAGCATTAACTCCGAGGCCTTTAACACCGCGGCAAGTTTTGTTTCGTTCACGTCCAGGTCGCCCCGGATCGCAACCGCGAAAAAAGCTTCGTCGTAAACTTCCGGCGCGGCGGCAGACGGCTTGTGTTTGGCAAGGGAGGCGCAGCCCGGCGCGGCGGAAATATCCAGTTCCACATTTACCGCTTTATAGATCAGCGTCTTAATAAAATTTTTGGGGCCGGTTTCAAGAAAATCGCAAAGTTCTGCGATTGTTTTTACTTCGGGCGTGTCAATTTTTTCGAGGGGCGGAATTGATGACACCGCGCCCCTGGCAAGCTCAACGGTAAAGCGGGGACTGTAGTCAAGTTTACATTCGGCTTTTTCCACATTGGCCGCGTAGTCGCAGGCTTTGCAGAGAAGCAGGGTATTATCGCCGATTTCGCTTTCTACCATAAATTCTTCCGAGCCCGAGCCGCCCATGGCGCCCGAATCCGCCTTGACGGGAATTACCGTAAGGCCGCAGCGTTTAAAAATTTTCCGGTAAGCCCGTCCCTGCGCCTGGTAGTGCTCGTCCAGACTTTCGTCGCCGGTGTGGAATGAATACGCGTCCTTCATTACAAATTCCCGCCCCCGCATAACTCCGTAACGGGGGCGTATTTCATCGCGGTATTTGGTGTTGATTTGGTAGAGCGAAAGTGGCAGCTGGCGGTAACTGTTTAATTCATCCCGTACCAGACTCGTAAAAGCTTCTTCGGCTGTGGGCGAAATTACAAAATCGGCGCCCAGGCGGTTCTTGACCCTGAGCAGGGCGTCGCCCATGGCTGTCCAGCGGCCCGATTCTTTCCACAGTTCACCGGGAACCACCACGGTGGGTTTTATTTCGAGGGAACCGATGGCGTCCATTTCTTCACGGATGATCGTTTCTACCTTGCGGAATGAACGCAGGCCCAGGGGCAGATAGGCGAAGAGGCCGTTGGCCAATTTGCGGATCATCCCCGCGCGGAACATGAGCCGGTGGCTGGCGATTACCGCGTCACCGGGAACTTCCCTTAAAGTAGGAATAAAAGTCTGGGAAAATTTCATCTGTCTGTCAAAAACTCCTGCTGCAAAAATTTCCGGCCAGAGGCCTGAAAATTAACGCCGCGTAATTCGTATGATTCTGCCGTTGGCAAGCGTGATTACGCCCCGCAGCGGACGGGTTCCCTTTTTGTAGGGTGAATTATCGGCAATAGCGCCGCTCTCCAGTGTTTTAATCTTTACGCCCAGGGCGCTCCGCTGAATACGGAAGATGTGATTGTTTTCATCTCCAATCGCGGGAAGCACCCCCGCAACGGAATTGATGGTAATTCCCGCAAAGGGCGGAAGGCGTTTGATCAAAGTTTCCTGTTCGTCGGTAATTACAAACTCGCGCGTTTTAAAAATACTCGCAATCATGATGAGCAGCAGTATGATAATGAAGAGCAGAACCAAGAAACAGGCGAAGAGGGCGGTGAGGCTTATTCCCAGGGCGCCGGCAAGCTTTCGGAAGAATCCCAAAATACCCGCCATCCGTTCCGCCTCAAGACGGCGCGCTTCTTCTGCTTCGGCGGCGGCTTGTTCTTCGGCGTCCAGTTCGTCGACAAACGCGTTGACATCCACACCGCTCAGGTTCGAGTCGGTGGTATGGTAAATGGCGCCGGGGACGGCGTTGGCAATTGCCTGGGCATCGGTCTCGCCGCCTATGCCTATCACATAAAGAAACCAGCCTGTCTGGGAGATTTTTTTGCCCAGTTCCCTAAAGCGCTCGTCCAGCGAAAGATTGACACCGAGGTATTTGCTCCACGGGGGCGGCATGTTAAGACCGTCGGTGACAAAAAGGATGATTCGGCGTACGCCGCTTTCTTCGCGCTTTTCAAGAACTTCCGCCAGCGTTTCCATTGCCATGCCGATGTCGGTAAAATTATTGTCCGGCTCAAGGCGGTAGACTTCGGCCCTGAGCGACGCCTTGTCCGCATCGGAAGCAATTGTTCTGGAAAACCTGGTCTGGGCGCTGTCGCCAAAGGTGATCAGGGTAAAATCATCGCCCGTTTTAAGAAGTCCGTTTATCACTTCCTTTTCAAGATACGCCTGGACATTGGGAAACTTGTTTTCGTCTTCCATGCTGCCCGAAACGTCGAGTATGACGAACACATCGCGTTTGGGGACATCGTTTGGCTCCTCAATGCCTGTCTGGGCCCACAGGGCTCCGGCAAGAGAAAAAATAAGGGCGGCAAAGGTAAAACGGGTTTTCATGGACTGCTCCGCAATTGTTACTTGGACGGGCGTCAGGACGCCGCGTCTTCTTATCATACCTCGGCGGGGAGATTCCTGCAAGTAGCAGATAGCTGACCTGCAAATATCCTCCCCGCCGCAGAGCGGCCGGCCCCGCGCCCGCTTGCGAATCACGCTTTGCGCGGGTACAATGAATCATGGCAAAGTATCCTTTCGACATCATTGAACCCAAGTGGCAAAAATACTGGGAAGAACACAAAACTTTTAAGGCGGCGGAAGATCCGTCCATACCGCGGGAAAAACGCCGCTATGTGCTGGACATGTTTCCCTACCCTTCCGCCCAGGGTCTTCATGTAGGCCACCCCGAGGGCTACACCGCCACGGATATTTATTGCCGTTACCTTCGCATGTCCGGCTTTAACGTGCTTCACCCCATGGGCTTTGACGCTTTCGGGCTTCCAGCGGAAAATTACGCGATCAAGACGGGGACCCATCCGGCAATAACGACGGCGGCCAACATCAACAAATTTCGTTCCCAAATCAAGTCCCTGGGTTTTTCCTATGACTGGGACCGCGAGGTTGACACTTCCGATCCCGATTACTACCGCTGGACCCAGTGGATCTTTTTACAGCTTTATAAAAAAGGCCTTGCCTACGAAGCCGAAAGTCCGATTAACTGGTGCCCTTCCTGCAAGACAGGCCTCGCAAACGAAGAGGTAAAAGAAGGGCTCTGCGAACGCTGCGGAACCAAAGTAAGCCGCAAACGTATCCGCCAGTGGATTCTCAAAATCACCGCCTATGCCGAGCGGCTGCTCGCCGATCTTGAGGGCCTTGACTGGCCTGAACCGGTCAAACTTATGCAGCGCAACTGGATCGGCCGTTCCGAAGGCGCCAACGTGATCTTCAAAATCGACGGCCGCGGCGACGCGCTGGAAATTTATACCACGCGGCCCGACACCCTCTTCGGCGCCACCTACATGGTCCTTGCGCCGGAACATCCCCTCGTGGGAAAGATCACGACGGAAGAACAAAAGGCGGCGGTCGGGGCGTATCTGGACGGCGCGGCAAAGAAGAGCGACCTTGAACGCACCGATTTGGCAAAAGAAAAGACCGGCGTTTTTTCCGGAGCTTTCGCGATTAATCCGGTTAACGGTAAAAAGATCCCCGTCTGGATTGCCGACTATGTTCTGATCAGTTACGGTACCGGCGCGATCATGGCCGTACCCGCCCACGACGAACGCGACTGGGATTTTGCGAAAGTGTTCGATCTGCCGATCATACAGGTTGTGGCCGCGGAAAAGCCCCTGCCCGGCAAAGACTATTCCGCCTGCCCCGCGGAATGTACCGCGGCCGACGGTTACGCGGTGAACTCCGCCGGCTTTGACGGGCTTCCCACCAAAGACGCTATCGCGGCCATAACCGCCTGGCTCGACAAAAACGGCATCGGCAAAAAAGCGGTGAACTACAAACTCCGTGACTGGATCTTCAGCCGGCAGCGTTATTGGGGCGAACCGATCCCCGTTGTGCATTGCGAAAAGTGCGGCATCGTTCCTGTTGATGAAAGTGATCTGCCGCTGCGCCTTCCCGAAGTGGAAAGCTACGCCCCTACCGGCACGGGAGAATCGCCCCTCGCGAAGATCGAAAGCTGGGTCGACACAAGCTGTCCCCGCTGCGGCGGAAAAGCAAAGCGCGAAACCAATACCATGCCCCAGTGGGCCGGTTCCTGCTGGTACTACCTGCGCTACCTCGACCCGGGGAACGGCGCGGCATTTGCCGCCAGGGACAAGGTCGACTATTGGGCGCCCGTCGATCTTTATGTGGGCGGCGTTGAACACGCCGTGCTTCACCTGCTCTACGCGCGTTTCTGGCACAAGGTCCTTTACGATTTGGAGCTGGTCAACACGGCCGAGCCCTTTCAGCGCCTTGTGAATCAGGGAATGATCCTCGGCGAGGATAACCAGAAGATGAGCAAGAGCCGCGGCAATGTGATCAACCCCGACGACATTGTCAAAAACTATGGCGCGGATTCCATGCGTATGTACGAAATGTTCATGGGTCCGCTGGAAGTAACCAAACCCTGGCTTACTTCCGGCCTGATCGGTATCTCCCGTTTTCTTGAACGGCTCTGGGCAATCGGGGAAAAACCCGTTACCGAAGAAAGCGCCGCTTTTCCCGAACTGCTGCGTCTTTTGCATAAAACCGTCAAAAAGGTAAGTTCCGATACTGATACGCTTAACTTTAACACGGCGATAAGCGCCATGATGATCTATTCCAACGAGCTGGTAAAATTAAACGAAGCGCCGCGCCCACTCTGGGAGCCGCTGGTAAAGATGCTTTCCTGTTACGCGCCCCACCTGGGGGAAGAACTCTGGGAAAAACTCGGACACGGTGAATCGGTGTCAAAAGAAAGCTGGCCCGCCTGGGACGAGGCGCTCTGCGCCGAAAGTGAAGTGACCATCGTTGTCCAGGTACAGGGCAAGATACGCGACAAATTTACCGCCGTGCCGGGAACCGGCAAAGCGGAACTTGAAAAAAAAGCGCGCGAACTGCCCGGCGTACAGAAATGGCTTGAAGGCAAAACAATCGTAAAAGTGATCACCGTTCCCGACAAACTGGTGAACATCGTGGTTAAATGAGCCTCCGCGTTACACGGGTATTTCCTTCCGGCAAATTCTTTGAGCCTTAACGCTCCATCGCGCCGCGCCGCTCCCGAATCAGCGTAAGCCGCGCCTCTAGTTCCGGCGCGTCGCCCGACGCGATCAGGGCCTTGATCGCGTCAAGGCTTTTTTCAAACCGCGTGACGCGCTCAAGCAGTTCCACGCGGTTTTCGAGAAAGAGTTCGGTCCACATCGGCGCGTTAAGCATGGCGATACGGGTAAGATCTTCGAAGCTGCCGCCGCCATAACGGGTAATGCCGCTGTCCGCTTCGCAGTCGACAAGGGACGCGGCAATCACATGGCAGAGTTGGCTGGTAAAAGCGATCTTGCTGTCGTGACCGGCGGCGGAAGTTTCGGTAATGCGGCTAAAACCCATACGCCTGATAAGGCTTTTGAGGAAAGCGAGATTTTCCGGTCTGTTGCGTTTGAGCGGAGTGAGTATATAATTTTTTCCGTTAAAATCCACCAGACCCGAATTGGAGAAGCCGTCTTTTTCCGCCCCCGCCATGGGGTGACCGGGAATAAAGTCGATGTCGGGACGAAGGCGTTCGGCAAGAGCGGCGACGCTTCCCTTGATGCCGGCGACATCGGTGATAAGACAGCCGCTTTTAAAAAAAGCCATGGACGCTTCGACAAAGCGAATCAGCGTCGAAGGGTTAAGGCAAAGAAATACCAGATCGCATTGTTCCAGCATGGTACGGGGCGCGCCGCTGTCTTCGTCCGCAAGGAAAGCTTCGTCAATACAAAGGCGCGCCCTGGCCGCGTCAAGCGCGGACTGATCGCGGTCGCAGGCAAGAATACGCGCGGGCGCGTCATCCAGCTTTCGCAGGGCCGAAGCCACCGCGCCCCCCATGAGTCCCAGCCCCACAATTCCGGCCGTACAGTCTTCTATCGCTTTCACTTTTCCTCCGCTTTTACTTTTACCCGCAGGGTCGCTATCACTTTTTGTTGGCATTCACAATTCTAAGCGCCGCAGAGCCGCGGGGACTCGATCCGCTTTCCTTCAATCTCCGCGTATTTACACAGCGCCGTCATCAGGCAGGTAAAGGCGGCGGGAGTAAGGGATTGCTCGCCGTCGGAAAGGGCGTTTTCCGGATCAGAGTGAACCTCAATGATAAGGCCGTCGGCGCCGGCGGCAACGGCGGCTTTGGCGGCCGGCGCGACGAGATCGCTGCGGCCGGTGGCGTGGCTTGGGTCCACAATTACCGGCAGGTGGCTTTTCTGTTTAAGGTAAGGTACGGCCGAAATATCAAGGGTATTGCGGGTATAATTATCGAAGGTTCTAATCCCCCGTTCGCAGAGGATTACCTGATCGTTGCCGCCCGCCATAATGTATTCCGCCGCCATAAGCAGTTCCGTCACCGTGGACGCAAGGCCGCGTTTAAGAAGTACGGGTTTTTTACAGCGGCCCAATT
>JAITBL010000253.1 GCA_031283575.1 Treponema sp.
TTTTATGCCCATAACGACCTCGATTCAGCAGGTTCTATGCCTACGTTATGCCTACGTTATTCCTACATAAAAGGGTAAAATAAGGCAAAAGAAAGGTCAATAAGGCAATAGGGGGAATATGCTAATTCATTACAGGGTAAAGAAATAACAAACAAGGAAAAATCAAGCAACCACAAAAAAAGCCCCCGAAGGGGCATGGGCGATACTGGATTTGAACCAGTGACTTCTACCGTGTGAAGGTAGCACTCTCGCCACTGAGTTAATCGCCCAGGATGTTCTGCCTTTGGCTTTTTTATGATAAACACTAATTGGCGGAACTGTCAACGGAACGCGGGGTTATAAAAAACGACGCGGTTCCGGCCCGATTCCTTGGCCTGATAGAGGCCCTTGTCGGCAAGATCAATTAAATCGGTTACCGAAGAGTCGGGAGCGCTTTCGGCAACGCCGATACTGACCGTACAGGTAATGCGTATATTGCTGTGCACACAGGGATTTTTTTCTATCGATTCCCGGATACGTTCAGCCAGATTCATCACGGCGTCCTTGGCGGTTTCGGTAACAAGAACCACAAATTCCTCGCCGCCGTAACGGGCCAAAAGATCGTAGGCGCGCAGGGTTTTTTTCATAAGCGCCGACGCGTTTTTTAACACTTCATCGCCCGCCAGATGCCCGTAGGTGTCGTTGACCTTTTTAAAAAAATCAAGGTCGAGGATCATCGCAAAGCAGGAAGTGTTAAAGCGCCTGGCCTTTTCGAGCGAAGTCAGGGCCAGTTCCATAAAGTGACGGCGGTTGTAGAGACCTGTCAGGCCGTCGGTATAGGCAAACTTTTCCAGGGCGTCCGCGCGTATCGACGTGGTATTGATCTTGTCCACCGCCAGATAAAGGTTTTTGTTCAGGTCGTACCGTATCAGCGAATTTGCCAGAAACAGGCCCGCGGAACGGAGCGCCGATTCCTCACTGGCGCTGAAACGCCGCTCTTCGTTGCTGTCGTACCCGACAAAACCCCAAAGCAGATCCCTGATAAAAACGGGAACGAGGAGCAGGGCCTTGATCCCGTCGGGAACCATGGCGCCGATTTCGGGGGGAACTTCGCTGAGCGTGTGATTGTAATTCCCGCCGCGCGAGAGTGTTTCTTCCAGACCGGGCCAGGAGTGATAGGGAATGTCGGTGGTGTATTCCTCGCCCAGAGTCGGTTCAATGGAGCTGGTCCATTCATAAATTTCGGTACAGGACAGCGTCCCGTCCACCAGATGGTTTTTATACATATAGACCCGCGCCAGATTTGCCGCGTTACCGATAATTTCCATACTTGTCTGCAGGGCCTGTTCGAAGTTGTCGTCACCGGTATTGAGGAGCACCTCGGCGGTTTCAAAAATACAGCGGTCGAGTTTTTCTTTTTTCGACAGTTCCTCGACGGCGGATTTTACCTGATTGGTCAAAAATTCAAGGGCCTTGCCGTCGAGAATCTGGGTGGTGCCCAGCACGAACTTTTGGCCGTTTCTGAGGCAGCTCTTGCCGAGGCTCCGCACCCAGCGGTAAGCGCCCCGGTAGAGGAGGCGATAGTCACAGGAACAGAAGGAGCCTGTTTCGGCAAGGAGCTGTTCCAGCGAGTCGGAGACGCTCTGCCGCTCGTTTTCGTGCACCAGATGAAGAAAGGTTTCCCGTTTGATTTCTTTTTCGCCGATACCGATAATCTCGCCGGACTTTTGATCGAGATGCAGGATGCCGTTGGAAAAATCCCACAGCCCCAAACCGTAAGCGCTGATAACATCCATGAGGGCCTGCCTGCGGTTGGGGAAGGGCTTTTTCACAGCATATCCTTGCTGATGGGACTGCCGATCCAGATTCCCTCGCCCAGATAATCCTGCCGCTTTCCGTCGATCAGAATTTGCACGTCCTTTACATTGGCAAACTCGGTAGCGGTAAGCACCACCTGCCGCCGCTGTCCCGCGTAGCCTTCTACGCCGGCTTCGTTAAAAAGAAACTCTTCGTTAAAGTTAAGATAAGCGGTATTGCCCCGGACGGTGGCGCTCAAGAGCTTTGTTCCGCCCGGAATGAGCGAAATAAGGCCGTTTTTTGATTCATCCGCCCCGGGCCCCCTGACAAGGGCCTCGACGGCATCCCGCAGGGGACTGTCGCTGGCCGGAAGGCTGCGCTTTACCCTGGTTTGAAGAATGGTCCCCGCATTATCCACCCGCAAAAGATAGACGTTCCGTTCAACCGGCTTTTTTTGCGCCTCCGCCGGCTGCGCTGCCGGGGGTTTTTCCGCCGTATCCGCCGCAGGGGGGCCGGTCCGCGTGATCGCGGGCGGACTTTGAAGCGTATCGGATACCGGCGTTTCAGGCGGCTCTGCTTCCGTATCGCCGGTAAGCGCGTCTTCTCCGGCATCTTCAGCAAGAGCGGGCTCACGTTTCAGGAGCCGGTCGAGCACCCTGGTTTCTTCCAGCGTAGCCTTTATCCGTTCCAGATTGAACATAAAAAGCAGGGTAATTCCCAAAATAAAAGCCAGCCAAAAGAGCAGCCAGCCTCCCGTCCCGGACTTTTTCCTTGCAACAGACGCCATTACTCCTATAATAAGGGGCTCCCGCCCTCTCGTCAATTGCCTTTGTTAAGTATATACTGAGCCATGCTCTCGGTCATGCTCAGGAAACTTGACGGCCTGGGCCGCTATTTTGCCTTTTTGGGCGAACTTCTCCACAGCGTGTTCATGCGCCCTTTCCGTACTTTACAGATAATCACCGAAATTGAGCGGCTTGGGATCAATTCTGTCATGATCATCCTCCTTTCGGGCGGGGCTATCGGCATGATCTTTGCCCTCCAGATGGTGGTGATGCTCCAGATGTTTCAGGCCGAAATCGGCACCGGAGCTACGGTCGCCATTGCCATGTCGCGCGAACTGGCGCCTATCATCACGACGCTGATGCTCATCGCCAAAAACGGTTCCGCGATGGCCGCGGAACTGGGAACGATGCGGGTTACCGAGCAGCTTGACGCGCTGGAGTCGATGTCGATCAATGTTGTCCAGTATCTGGTGCTTCCCAAAGCAATCGCTTCGGTGCTGGTGTTTCCCGTTCTCACGCTGCTGGCGAACGTAATCGGCGCCCTGGGGGCCTTTATCATCTCTACCGAACTGTACGGCATTGATTCGGCCAGTTATATCGATTACATGTTTGACCTCCTCAACCCCATGGATGTGGCGAGCGGCCTTATCAAGGCGACGGTTATGGGCTTTATCACCGCCACAATCTGCTGTTTTTACGGGCTGGGTACGACGCAGGGCGCAAAGGGCGTCGGGGACAGCGCCACCAAGGCCGTGGTCGCTTCTTCGGTCTCGATTCTGATGGCGGACTACCTTATGGCGACAATGATGATGAGGCTGCTCTATGAGTGATATCATCATTCGTACCGAAAAGCTTTCCCGATCTTTTGGAGAGAACCACGTGCTGCGCGACGTATCCATTTCTATCCCCGAAAAAGCGGTGTACGCGGTAATCGGCCAGAGCGGTACGGGCAAAAGTGTTTTGATCAAAACCATTATCGGCATGCTCAGGCCCGACTCGGGGCGGATATGGTTCAAGGACCGGGAACTTTCCTGCCTTTCGAGCCGTGAAATGGCGCCGGTGCGGCGTTTTTTCGGTTATTCGTTTCAGAACGCGGCGCTGTTCGACTCGATGAACGTGGGCGAGAATTTGGCCTTTCCCCTTGTCGAAGTGCTGGGAATGAAGAACCAGGGCGAAATACGGAAGAAGGTGGCCGAGCTCCTTGATTGGATCGAGCTTCCCGGTATAGAATCCAAATGGCCCGATGAGCTTTCGGGCGGCATGCGGAAGCGGGTGGGCGTGGCCCGGGCGCTGATCCTCAATCCCGAGGTGCTGTTCTTTGACGAACCCACCACGGGGCTGGACCCTGTGCTTGCCGAAACAATCAATAACCTGGTAGTGCGGGTAAACAAGGAGCTGTCGATTACCTGTGTCATGATCACCCACGACATTCCCGCGGCCTTTCGTATCGCGGATAAAATAGCCTTTCTGGATCAGGGTTATATCATTGCCCAGGGGAGCATGACGGATCTGGCCGTTTCGGATCATCCCATGGTACGGGACTTTATACGGATTTCGTTTAACGAACTTAAAACATGATGCTAACACGGTATGTCAAAGTCGCCCTCTTCTTCATCGTTCTTGGCGTTCTGGGGACCGCCTATGTGGTTCTTTCCGCCGACGGCTTTAACGGTTTTAATACCGTGCCTTATGACGCCGTTCTGCCCGACGCCACGGGCCTTTCCCAGCGTTCCAAAGTTTACATGGCCGGCGTTCAGGTAGGCAAAATCGAGGAGATTACGCTGGGAAGCAACGGCCAGGCGGCGCAGGTAAGGATGGCGATACTCAAGGGGGTCGAAATCCACAACGGCGCGCAGGTGTCCCGCCGTTCATCCTCGATACTGGGCACTTCCATGATCGCACTCGATCCCGGGGATGATTTTGAACCCATCCTGCCTCCGGGGAGCATGATAGGGACCAGAGGGGGCGGCGGCGATCTGATGAGTACCGCCACGGAAGTGCTCGAAGAATTCAAGATCAAGCATCTGGCCCTGCTGGAAGTTTCCATCGAAACATTTAACTCCATTGCCGGCAAGATCGACGCCGTTATGGACGAGGAACTTGCCCGTATTTCGCGTATTCTCGAAAATACCGCCAGCATAACCGAGAATGTCGACACTATACTCGCCGCGCAGGGCGAGAACATCGGCATGTCGCTGGTGGAACTGCGGATTGCCCTTGAAAACATACGGGCGATTTCGGATCAGATCGCTTCGGGAAAGGGCACCGTGGGCGGCCTGATCTATGACGATGAACTTTACAATTCGGCGCTGGTAACGGTACAGGAAGCGGAGGTCGCGATAGTCAAACTACAGTCGGCAATTGACGGCGCCGGAGAATTTCTTAATCGCGCCAACAACATGGGCCTGCTGATCGATTCCGGCGCCGTCTACGGCTTTAACAGCGGCAATGTCCGCGCCGGCGCCTCGCTGCGCCTTGAACCCGCCTCGGGCGACCGCTGGTACCGGATCGGCGTCAACGGCGCTCCCGACGGAATAACTTCGCGCACGGTAACGAAGACCAGCGGTTCCGTCAACACTTACGAGGATAGAACGGAAACAAAGTACAGCTTTTCGGTTGACGCGGAAATCGCGCGGCGTTTTGGCATTGTAACCGCGCGGGGCGGCCTGATTGAAAGCACCGCCGGAATTGGCGTGGACGTACAGCCGGTGCGCTGGGCCGCCCTGTCGGCCGAATTGTTTAAATTCCAGAATGATCAAAGGCCGAATCTGCGGAGCGCCGTTACGCTGTATCCCTTCTTTGATCCCGAAGCGAACAATCCCCTTAAATGGCTCTATATCAAGGCCGGTATCTATGACGCCCTTAACAAAAACCGCGACTTTTTCCTTGGCGGCGGCGTACGCTTTAGCGACCGCGAGATCAAGGGCCTCATGGGCATGGCCTTTACCGTTACCGCGGCGCAGTAGTTTACGGATCAGCCTTCGCTCAGATCATTGTTCCAAATGCAGTTCGTAATCCGGATCGGATTTGGAAACGCGCCGCACCAAACATGAAAGCGAAAAATTGATCACAAAGTACACCAGAGCGATAAAGATAAAAATCGTAAAAATATGGGCTGTAGAAATTTTTACGCCGTCATGGGGGAGGCTGCTCATCAGGTTTTTGGTGTTAAAGAAAAATTCCCCTATGGCAAATTGGGCAAAAAACGAAGTGTCCTTGATGGTCGTGATAATCTGGCTCATAAGGGAAGGAACGATCCGTTTAAAGCACTGGGGAAGAACGATAAAAACAAGGGTTTGTACAAAGTTGAAGCCCTGGGAGCGGGCCGCTTCAAACTGGCCTTTGTCGATAGAGTTAAGCCCGCCGCGGACTATCTCGGCGATAACCGATGAAGTGTAAAGGGTAAGCGCCAGAGCGCCGCGGATCAGGGAGGTTCCCAAAGGGAGCAGAAACACACAGACCAGAATCCACAGGAGCAGGGGCGTGCTGCGGAATATTTCTATATAAACGGAAGCGGCCTTTCCCAGTAATTTTTTTTCGTAGTTTCGGCACAGGGCCAAAAACGATCCGAAAAGCACGCTAAAAAAAACAGTCGCCACCGAAACGAGCAGCGTGGTCAAAAGGCCCAGGACAATAAAACGGCAGTTTGAGGGCGTAAAAATTTCGGCAAAAATGTTCATAAGGCGCCGCCTGGGCCGGCCGAAACCGGCGCGGTGTCGCGGTTTTTGATACGTACCTCATGGCGGCGCGCCCAGGTAACCAGGGGAAAGCAAAGCAAAAAATAGAGAGCGCCTGTTACCACATAGGCCGGTCCGTAGCTTAACGTACCGTTGGCCGCCCAGGAATCGGCGCGGTACATTAAATCGCCGCCGGCGATAAGCGCCAGCACCGAGGTGTTTTTGACAAGATTTACCGCCTGGTTTGCCAAAGGCGGAAGAACAATAGTAACGGTCTGGGGCAGGATGATCCAGCGCATGGACTGGACGTAGGAAAAACCCTGGGAACGGGCCGCTTCCCTCTGGCCCTTGGGTATGGACGTAATTCCCGCCCGGACAACTTCGGCGACATAGGCGCCGTGGTAAATTCCCACGCCGAGTATTCCGATGACGATGACATTGAGCACTATACCGACATAGGGAAGGGCATTGTAAAAAAAGAACACCTGAATCACCAGAGGGGTATTTTGGAAAAACTCAACATAAACCCGCGAAAGCGACCGGAGCGCTTTGCGGGAAGAAGTTGAAAAAAGACCAAAGACGATCCCCAAAACAAGGGCAAGCAAAAGAGCCGACACCGCCACCAGAAGGGTAACAAGCAGCCCTTCGATAAAAACGCGATAATCGGTGAAAAGTCTTAGCCAGCGCCACAGCGCAAAAGGTCCGCTCATAATATCAAGCGGCGCGCAGCCCGACGCCGCGCGCCTGTTTGTCTATAACCCGAATTGCTTAATCAGCGCGGGAATCGTACCGTCGGCAAGCCATTTCCGGATCAGGCCGTCAACATAAGCGGCCAGATCAGTGCTGGCAAGTTTGCTGGTAATTCCGTAATCCTGGGGCGAGAACGAATCGGCAAGTATGATTGTGCTTTCATCCAGATAACCGTTAAGGATGGATTTATCCACCGAAAACACATCGACGCGGCCCGAATCCAGCGCGACTTTGATCTCGGGATAGGTGGCGAATTCAAGAAAACTGATGCTTACCCCGATTGCGTCGGCGGCGTTCTGAATTGCCTCTTTGCTGGTAGCGCTCTGGGCTACCCCGATCGTTTTACCGCCGCAGTCCGCAAGGCTGTTGATGCCGGCGGCTTTCTTGACCAGCATGCCCACCGCGTCGGTATAATACGGAGTGGAAAAGTTATACGTCAGCTTGCGTTCCTCGGTAATGGTAAAGGTCGCCGCAATCAGGTCCAGTTCGCCGTTGTCCAAAAGCGGCCCGCGGGTCTTGGCGGTAACCGGCGTAAAAGCGACCTTTGACGCGTCCCCGAAAAGATCCTTGGCGATAAGTTTGGCAAGTTCAATCTCAAAGCCTTCGTACTGATTGGTCGCGGTATTAAGCAGGCCAAATCTGGGCACGTCAGACTTAACCCCCACTTTAAGGACGCCGGCGTTTTTGATGGCGTCCAGCGGCTCAACTTTTTTGGCGCAGCCCGCGGACAGCGCCGCGGCGGCCAATAACAACACGGCAATTTTCTTTACGTTCATGATTCTCTCCTTTTCTTTATACGCGGCCTTTGCCGCGAACGTTATTCCCTGACATTCTGCGAATATCCGGAATTATTGACGTAATATTTTCCCCAGGAACGCACGGGTACGTTCGTTTTTGGGATTGTCGAAAAAATCGTTCGGCGTCCCTTCCTCGACCAGGGCCCCGTTGTCCATAAAAATAACGCGGTCCGCCGCCTGCCGCGCGAAACCCATTTCGTGGGTTACCACCACCATCGTAATCGCGTCGTGAGACAGCCGGACAATGACATCGAGTACTTCCTGAACCATCTCAGGGTCCAGCGCGCTGGTAGGCTCGTCAAAAAGCAGTATCTTCCGCCTTGTCGCCAGGGCCCGCGCTATCGCGATGCGCTGCTGCTGGCCGCCGGACAGGGTCGCGGGATAGGCGTTGGCCTTGTCGCGAAGGCCTACGACATCAAGATAATGGCAGGCAATTTCTTCGGCCTCGGCGCGGGACTTTCTTTGCAGCTTGATCGGCGCCAGGGTGATGTTTTTAAGTACCGTCATGTGCGGGTAGAGGTTGAACTGCTGAAACACCATCGCGCAGTAGGTTCTTACCATCATGACCTTGTTCTTGTGAACCAACTGCTCCCCATTCAGATACACTTCGCCCCAGGTAGGTTCTTCCAGCCCGTTGATACAGCGGATCAGGGTGCTTTTGCCCGACCCCGAAGGCCCGATAATAGCAACCTTTTCACCCTCTTTAACATGGAGGAAGATGTTATTGAGCGCCTGGAAATCGCCGAATTTTTTGCAGACATTATTCAGCCGTACCATGGGTCCTCCATTTTCCACTATACTAAGAGAGAAGAATGGTATGAATATACAGCGAAATGTAAATTTATGCAACCGGCGGTGGGGTGAAAAGGGAAGGAAGAAAGAAAAAAGATGACATCGTCTTCTGTTTGTGAGGTTCGTGGGGTTCGTGGTAAAACAGACAACCAGTTTAATATAACCACTAACCACACTAACGGACACGAACGGGTTCATCGCGCAGGGGGTGACTGACACCGTTTTGGAAGAATATTTAACCGCGAAGGCGAAAAAGGCGCACGAAGGAGAAAAACTATTTTTTTTTTCGTGAGGTTCGTGTA
>JAITBL010000051.1 GCA_031283575.1 Treponema sp.
TACAGCACGAAAGTCGTTTTCTCGTCACTCCTCCTTCCTTTGTGCGCCTTTGTGTTCTCGAACCGAAGGTTCGTTTGTGGTTAAATTTCTTCATTCATTCATACATACATATTTCAAAAATGCAGCGTGCAGTTGACAAAATAAAAATGGTCAGATAAAGTCTAAATATGGAACTCCAGATTCCCTCAAAGTATCGTCAGGACATTGAAACTGCCACGAATTTACTCAAGAGTGAGGGCTGCCAATCAATTTATCTGTTTGGCTCATTGGCTACCGGAAAAAGCCATGACAACTCGGATATTGATATTGGTATAAAGGGACTTCCTAAAGGAAAATTTTTTGAAACCTGTGCAAAAGTATATTTTGCGATGGATAATGACATTGATATTGTTGATTTTGATAATAATACCGACTTTTACAATCTTTTAAATCGCCAGGGAGAGGTGGTTGAAATTGGAGTGATATAAAAGAGCAGATGGAAAAATATATTCGCCCTGAAGCTCCCCCGCGAAAGCGGGTTCTTGGGTATTCGACCCTGCTTCGAATAAAAACCGATTTTGAATTATTTATAAAAAACAATTAACGTAAAATACCCCCCACTACAGTCCTACTATAAGCAGAACTACAGTTCCCCCAGATCATACGGCGTTTCCTGATAGACGAAGTTGAGCCAGTTGTTGAAGAAGAGGTGGGCGTGGGCGCGCCAGCGGACCAGCGGCGGTTTGGAGGGGTCGTCCCCCGGGTAGTAGTTTTTTGGTACGGCGATGGAAAGTCCTTTGGCAAGGTCGCGGCGGTATTCGCGGTCAAGGGTAAGGGGGTCGTACTCAAGGTGGCCGGTGACATAAATTTCACGGTAATCCCGCGCGCTCGCAAGAAAGACGCCGGTTTCGGCGGTTTCGCTCTGAATCGTAAGGGCGGGGCAGGCGGCCGCGGCGGAACGGTCGCAGGAAGTATGGCGCGACTGGGGCGCCAGAAATTCATCGTCAAAACCGCGGAAGAGTATGGTATGCCGCTCCTCTTCGGTTATGCCGTGGGGAAAAATGCCGAAGAGTTTTTCCGCGAGCGCGAGTTTGGGAATGCCGTAACGGCAGTAGAGGCCGGCCTGGGCGCCCCAGCAGATGTGAAGGGTCGAAAAAACATTTTTTGTACTGTACCCGATGATACGGGTTAACTCGTCCCAGTAGTCGACCTGTTCAAAGTCGAGGGTTTCCACGGGCGCGCCGGTGATGATCAGTCCGTCAAAACGCCGGTGGAGCACCTTGTGGGAACTGGTATAAAATTTTTCAAGGTGCCCCGGCGGCGCGTTTCGGGATTTATGGCTTCCCATGTGGAGCAGGATAATGTTCACCTGCAGGGGGCTGTTCCCGAGGAGCCGGAGAAGCTGAATCTCCGTATCTATAGTCGTCGGCATGAGGTTGGCAATGGCAATCTCCAGCGGCCTGATGTCCTGGTGGGCGGCGCGGTCATCGGTGATGATAAAAACATTTTCGCTTCCCAGAGCTTTATAGGCGGGAAGGTCGCGGGGAATACGGATTGGCATGTTGTTCTAACTCCTCGGTACAAGCTTCCCCCGCCTCCGGGGGCGAGGGGTCATTTTAAGCGCAGATCCATTACCGTAATATCGTCGGGCAGGTCATTGTCGCCCACCCAGTGCTTAATCTCCTTGTCCAGGGCGGCTTTTACATCCTTGTGCGGCATAAGCTGAAGGCTTCTGATCAGTTTGCCGGCCCGCTCTTCGCCGTAACGTTCGCCCATGGCGCTGGCCATATCGGTAAGACCGTCGGAATAGGCCGCAAAGCGAAGGCCGCTGTTAAGGGCCATGGGCTTGACCTCGCCAAAATCAAGTTCGTATTCAATGCCCAACGGAGGCAGATTGGACATGAGTGTTTTGGTAAGCCATTTGCCGGCCTGCGGCAAAAAAACCATCACCGGCGAGAAGCCGCAATTATGGATTTTAATGGTATTGCTGGCAAAGTCAAGATAGACAAGCAGGGCCGCGACAAAACTTCCGGGCGGAACCACCTGTTTAACCAGCCTGTTAAGAAAGACGCTGGTCATTTCGGCAACGCCCCCGTATTCAAAAAGTTCGAAAGCGGCAAAACAGGCGCCCAGGGCCATCGTCGCCAGGGCGCCGGTAATGTTTTTGCCCGACGCGTCGAAACAGGCCGCAAGAACGCTTTCGCCGCTGAACTTGAAGACACGGAAAAAATCGCCGCCGACTTCATGGGTCATCCTGTTGTAGAACAACGCGTCAAATTGCCCGTCTTCAACAAGGGAGTGTTCCAGAAGATATTGCTGAATTTTACCGGCGGCGGACAGATCCAGCGAGCGCAGGGTATTCATATATTCAAGCATCTGCTGAAGGCTCACCGTTCCGTAATATGCCCCCTTGTAGAGAACTTTATACCAGGCGGGGAACTTGCCCTGATCGACCTTGAGGTTGGCTTCGACAATTCTGGACACGTGGTTGGTAGCCTCGATGGTTCCCTTGAAGGGAATAAGATGTTTTTCGAGTTCCCGCTGGTAGATGCGGTAGTCCGCCGAGATGGCAAGATTGTTTTTTATGTTACGGGAAACAACGCCCTTGACTTCCCCGCCTTTTCCCGTGACGGGAAGCGCTTTCAGCTCCGGATCCGCGTCAAAGACATCGATGGCCGCTTTTACCGGCTCGTCCATACCGACCGGTTTTTCGCGGTGGGCAATATACCCCACTTGCAGGGGAGAGAAATTGTCTGCCTTTTCCATAGCATACGAGTATAACACGGGCAAGACGGGTTGTGTTAAAAAATCGTACCAAAAGGCTGAAAAGCCCCTTGAGGGGCGCGTGGACGGAATTCCGCCGCGCGGACCCGGCCGCCTGTGCCAAACTTGACCCGCACGGCGGGGCATTTGGAAAAATTTCGCGCGGGGGCTTGACAAAGTTTTTTAATCATGATAAAACCTATATAAATACTAGGATAAGGAGAATGACGAAATGAAAAAGATTGTTTTAGTCCTGCTTGCCGCGGGACTCGTGGTTTTGGCCTCCTGCGCCAAAACAGGGGAAAGCGGGGCCGGGGCGCAGCAAGCGGCGCCAACCACGCTTACGGTGGGGGTTAATCCCGTGCCGCACGGAGAGCTTTTGGAGCTGATCAAGGACGATTTGGCCGCCGAGGGAATCGAGCTGAAAATAGTGGTCTTTACCGACTATGTACAGCCCAACGAGGCCCTTATCGCGGGGGATCTGGACGCCAACTACTTCCAGCATATTCCCTACCTGGAATCCAGCGAGGAATGGAAAAGCGCCCTGGCCTATCTTTGGGGCGTCCATGTGGAACCCTACGGGCTTTATTCGGCAAAGTACAAAAATCTGTCGGATATTCCTGACGGCGCCACGATAGCCGTCAACAACGATCCCTCCAACGAAGGCCGCGCCCTGCTCCTGCTCCAGGCAAACGGCCTTATCAAGCTGGATCCCGCTTCGGGGCTTCGGGCAACCCCGCGGGATATTACTTCGAATCCCAGGAATTTTAAATTCCGGGAACTTGAAGCCGCCCAGCTTCCCCGGTCCCTGCCGGATGTGGACGCCGCTACGATCAACGGCAACTACGCGCTGGAGGCGGGGCTTAACCCGGTCCAGGATTCCCTTGCCATTGAAGGCGCCGAATCGCCCTATGTAAACGGATTAGTCGTACGAAAAGGCGATGAGGGAGACCCCCGGCTTGAGACGCTCAAGAAGGTACTGCACACCCAGAAGGTGCGGGACTACATCGGCGGCAAGTATGACGGCGGCGTAGTGGCCACTTTCTAGGCCGCTTTTCCGCGCGGCGTGTCCGGAACTCCGGATACGCCGCCCCGGAAATGCGGCGCTTCAGACTACCGCCGCGATACCGTAATCCGTAAAAGGCGGCGCTCGTTCCAGAACTCCGGCGATACAGCGGTGTTCAGCGAGCAGGAGTCCCGGGTCTTTTTCCAGAATGGCGAAGGCGGCGTCCCGGGCGCGGAGCAGGACATCGCAGTCATGGACCGGATCGGCAATGCCCAGGCGCAGATAACCGGACTGTTCAATACCGGTGATAAGGCCGGGGCCCCGAATTTTCAGGTCTTCTTCGGCAATGACAAAACCGCTTGAGTTTTGTTTGATCGCCTTAAGACGGTCGAGGGCGTCTTTGCCCAAGCCGCCCTCGGGTTCAGAATAAATCAGAAAACAGTACGCTTTATCCCCGCCGCGGCCGACCCGTCCGCGCAGCTGGTGAAGGGCCGAAAGGCCAAAGCGCTCGGCGTGATGGATCACCATGCAGCTTGCGTTGGGAACATCGACGCCGACTTCCACCACGCTCGTCGCCGCGAGGACGCTTACTTCTCCCGAACGGAATTGTTCCATGACGCGCCGTTTTGTTTCGTCATCAAGGCGGGAATGAATCAGCGCGGATCGGTGATGGGGGAAAATTTCCTTCGCCAGCTTTTCCGACATCGTTACCGCGTCCTTGAGGGTTTTGTCCGCGCCTTCGATT
>JAITBL010000081.1 GCA_031283575.1 Treponema sp.
CAAAACTGCAATCGGCTCTAAAGGTTAGATACTTTACCGACGAGGGCGAATACAAAAACTATATCGGCGCCAGAACACGGGAAGAAAATTCCGCTGTGGAAGGGGCCGTATACCTCCATTATTCCGCGCCGGAAAAGCGGGAGCTTGTTGTGCTTAAGGGGGAAGAAAAAGCCGCTCTTCCCTACCAGGCTTTTATTCAGTTTTTCAGGGCCTTTGTGTCCAATCCCCCTTCGTGGATGCGGGAGGGTTTTGCCGTTTATTTTAACACCCTTGCCTTTAATGCTGATACAAGAACATTGAACTACGAAGAAAACATTGCGTGGCTTGATACGGTAAAAAAGCAGCTTCCCGATGTTTCGCCCCGAAGCGTCCTGTTGGCCGACTCCGCCGGTATTCCGGACAAATTTCACGCCCTCTCCTGGTCTCTTGTCTCCTTTTTCCTGAAAAACAGGGAAAGCAGCTATTTTAGAACCCTTACCGATTCTTTTATGCTGCTTAAGCCCGACGCCTCCGCCGAAGCCAACAGTAAAATCGTCTATGACCGGCTTTCGCTTTTTACCAGCATAGACGCCTTTGAATCCGATTATAGAACCTACATCGGTTCCCGAAAAACCTTTACCGAGCTGGTCGAAGAAGGGCAAAAGGCCTACGAAGCAAAAGATCCCGCGGCCGCCGCGGACTTGTTTCGGGAGGCGGTTCTTTTAAAGCCGGACAGTTCCGTTCCTTTTTTCTACCTGGGTCTTATTGCCTATGACGAAAAAGACTACGACGCCGCGGAACGGTGGTATGTAACCGCCTTTAACCTTGGCGAGAACTCCGGCCTTGTTCAGTACGCCCGCGGGGTTAACGCCGCGGCCGCGGGCAGAAAAACCGACGCCGAGAAGTTTTTGCAGGAAGCCGCGGCCGCCTCGCCTGAAAAGTACAAGGCCCTTACGGAAGATCTGACGGCGCGGCTTAAATAGCGCCGGCCAGAGACGTTGACACCCGTCCGCTATACTGCGAAAATAAATAAACCCCCGATTCAGGAGGATACCAACCAAGAGGAGAACGTATGAGGAAATTTACAGGCATTCTGTTTTTGTTTTTTGTATCGCTGGCGCTGCTTTTCGCCGGCCCTTCCGGACAAACCGGTTCTACAAAAGGAGAACGGGACTGGAAAGTTCAGGGCCCCTTCCATATCGGCATTCTGACCGAGACCGTATCCCAGGCCGAAGACGATCTGCGCGGCGCGGAAGAGCTTATCCGCCGTTATGGCCGGGTCAGCGACGGCGGGATAATTCAGCATATCACCTATCCTGACAATTTCATGGATCAGCAGGAAGTGTTTATCTCCCAGGTAACTTCCCTTTGCGACGATCCGCTGATGAAGGCGATCATCATCAACAACGCGATTCCCGGTACGGCGGAAGCCTTTAAACGGGTACGGGAAAGGCGGCCCGATATTCTGCTTATCGCCGCCGAAGCCCATGAGGATCCGCTGGTAATCCAGCAGTCGGCCGACCTTGCGACCAACGCGGATTTTATTTCCCGCGGCTACCTTATTCCCTGGGCGGCAAAACAGCTTGGGGCCAAGACCTTCGTGCATATTTCGTTTCCCCGGCACATGAGCTATGAGTCGCTGGGACTTCGCCGCCAGATTATGGAAGAAGCCTGCAAGGATCTGGGGATACGGTTTGTGTTTGTTACCGCTCCCGACCCCACAAGCGACGTGGGCGTGGCCGGGGCGCAGCAGTACATTCTGGAACAAGCCCCGCAGTGGATTCAGCAGTACGGCAAAGACACGGCGTTCTTCTGTACCAACGACGCCCATACCGAGCCTCTGCTCAGGCAGCTTCTTGTCTACGGCGGCCTGTTTGTAGAGGCGGACCTTCCCTCGCCGCTTATGGGCTATCCCGGCGCGCTGGGCCTTGACCTTTCCTCAGTGACGGGCAACTTTCCCGAAATCCTCAAGAAGGTTGAAGCCGCCGTCGTCGCGAAAGGCGGCGCGGGCAAGTTCGGAACCTGGGCCTTTTCCTACGGCTTTGCCCAAAGCGCCGGCTGGGGCGAATACGCCAAGCGGGTTCTGGAAGGAAAGGCCAAACTCGGGAACTTAAATGATATGTGGGCGGCTCTGGGTGAGTTTACCCCCGGCGCGAAATGGAACGGCGCGTACTATACCGACGCCAATACCGGCATCCGGTCGCGGAACCATCTGCTTATCTACATGGACACCTACGTCATGGGAAGCCCCGGAAAGTACCTTCCCACCACGAAGCAGAAAATACCGGAAAAGTACTACGCGATAAAGTTCCAGGGGAATTAACGGTTTCCCGGAACGATGTTTTGGTGAATGTTGTCCGGGAACCGAAGTTTCCGGACAATTCTATTTAGAGCCTGTCCATAATGTATACACATTATGGACAGACGCTATTTATGCAGGGAGGCGCCGTTAAAATAAAATCGCGGCGCGTCCCGCTATTTTTTATTTTGGAGGAAAAAAATGAAAAAATTCTTTCTTGTTACTCTGGTTCTTCTTGTAAGCCTGGGCTTCGTGTTTGCCGGACCCCAGCAGCAGGGCGGCGGCAGCACCCCGCAGAATTGGGCCGTCAAGGGGCCGTATCATATCGGTATTTGTACCGGTACGGTTTCACAGTCCGAAGACGACCTTCGGGGCGCGGAAGAGCTTATCAGGCGCTACGGCAGAGTGTCCAGCGGCGGAATCATTCAGCATATCACCTATCCGGACAGCTTTATGGATCAGATGGAAGTAACGATTTCCCAAATCGTCGCTCTGGCCGACGATCCTCTGATGAAAGCGATTGTCGTGAATCAGGCCGTTCCCGGAACCGCCGAAGCGTTCAAACGGGTGCGGGAAAAACGGCCCGACATTTTGCTGCTCGCCGGTGAATCCCACGAAGATCCGCTGGTAATCCAGCAGTCCGCGCACCTCGCGGTAAGCGCGGACTGGGTTTCCCGCGGTTATACGATCATTTGGGCGGCAAAACAGCTTGGGGCCAAAACCTTCGTGCATATTTCTTTCCCCCGCCACATGAGTTATGAATCCCTGGGACTTCGCCGCCAGATCTTTGAGGCGGCCTGCAACGACCTTGGCCTTAAATTTGTGTTTGTTACCGC
>JAITBL010000171.1 GCA_031283575.1 Treponema sp.
CGACAGGCTGCTCTTTGAAACGGACTGTCCCTATCTTGCGCCGGTTCCGTACCGCGGCAAGGCCGCTCATCCCCTCATGGTAGAAGAAACCATCAAGCTTGCCGCGGACCTGCGCGGCGCCGGCGCCGATGAGCTGGCGGAACTGCTCCGCGGAAATACCGCTGCGCTCTTCGGCGTGAATTTTTGACGGTCAGCGCGTTCCCGCTTAAGGCTGTTCCAAAACTTCAGTTTTGGAACAGCCTCGAGAAGTTAAAGAGGGGAAGAAGAATTTTTTACCACATAAGAGGAACACCAGGGAAGACTGCTTGCGCAGTCAATCAGAAAGCACAAAGGTGAGAGCTTCCTCTTCCTTTGTGTCCTTTGTGCGCCTTGGTGGTTAAAAATTCCTAAACCGCAGGCTTCCTGTCACAGCTTAAACAGCAGTTCCTCATAGCCGGGAAGCGGCCAGGCGTCTTTTCCCACGATCTGTTCAAGGCCGTCGACCCGTGAGCGGACGGCATCCATGGCGGGGCGGACTTTTTCAAAGTACGTCTTGGCCTGAGCCTGGACATCGGCGGTTTCCTGGGCTTCACCAAGTACCGTTTCAAGTTTCGCCGTTTCGTCAAAAAGCTCCGAACAAAGTTCGGCAATCCGTTTGGCCCGTTTTTCCTGGGCCGCGCTCACCGCGCCGATGGCGGCCAGAGCGGCGGCGTCCTTGGCCATGCGGGCGGCAAAATTGCTCGCCGAGGGGAAGATCTTTCTTCGGGCAAGTTCGATCGTAACGCCCGCCTCTATGTTGATCTGCTTTGAGTATTTTTCCAGATAGATGTGATAACGGCTCTCGGATTCTTCCCTGGTAAATACCTTGTGTGTTTCAAAAAGCGCGATGGTTTCACTGCGAATCAGCACCGAAAGCGCGTCCACGGCGTTTTTAACATTGGGAAGCCCCCGCCGTTCCGCTTCGCGCACCCATTCATCGGTGTAACCGTTGCCGTTAAAGACAACCCGTTTGTGCTTTGCGTACGATTCCCTGATGATGGACTGAATCGCCGAATTCTTGTCGGCAGCTTTTTCAAGCTTTTCAGCGTATTCCTGGAGCACCTGCGCCACCGCCACATTGAGGTAGGTATTCGGCGTTGCGATGGACTGGGAAGAACCCACCATGCGGAACTCAAATTTGTTTCCGGTAAAAGCAAACGGGCTCGTGCGGTTGCGGTCGGATACGTCTTTGGGCAGGCTGGGAAGGCTTGTTACGCCGATTTTAATCTGTCCCAGATCCTCGTGCCTGCCGGAGACTTTGCCTTCGGCAATATTGTCGAAAATTTCGGTAAGGGGGCCTCCGAAAAAAATCGAAACGATGGCCGGAGGCGCCTCGTTGGCGCCCAGACGGTGATCGTTACCGCTGGTCGCGACGGAAGAACGTATCAGCAGGGCAAAGCGATCCACCGCTTCGACAACCGCCGCGGCAAAGAGCAGGAAGCGCGCGTTGGATTGGGGATTTTCGCCGGGGTCGAAAAGGTTTATTCCGTCGTCGGTTGCCAGGGACCAGTTGTTATGCTTGCCCGATCCGTTGACGCCGGCAAAGGGCTTTTCGTGAAGCAGGCCCTCCATGCCGTGACGGTGAGCCACCGTACGGATTGTTTCCATTACCAGCTGGTTGCCGTCAACCGCGGCGGTACTGTTCTGGTACACCGGCGCGATTTCAAACTGGTTGGGCGCCACTTCGTTGTGCTGGGTTTTTGCGGGAATTCCCACCTTCCACAACTCGGTATTGAGTTCCCGCATAAAACCGGCGACCCGCTCCTTGAGCGCGCCGAAATAGTGGTCTTCCATCTCCTGACCCTTCGCGGGAAGGATGCCGAAGACGGTACGGCCGGTAAGCATAAGGTCGGGCCGCTTGTCGTAATATTCCCTGTCA
This sequence comes from Treponema sp., assembly GCA_031283575.1. Classification (GTDB taxonomy): domain Bacteria; phylum Spirochaetota; class Spirochaetia; order Treponematales; family Breznakiellaceae; genus JAIRYT01. The sequence goes on from JAITBL010000171.1 coordinate 1,898, forward strand.
ACAAGAAAGTACTCCTGTTCGGGGCCGACGGTCGTAAACACCCGCGCGCTGGTCGTATTGCCCAGGGCGCGCAGCACCCGCACCGCCTGTTTGGAAAGAGCGTCCACCGATTTGAGCAGAGGCACTTTTTTATCCAGCGCCTGACCATAATAGGAAATAAAGGCCGTAGGAATGCAGAGGGTGGTTCCCGTCGGGTCCTGTTTGAGAAAAGCGGGGCTTGTTACATCCCAGGCGGTATAACCGCGCGCCTCGAAGGTCGCCCGCAGTCCGCCCGAGGGAAAGCTCGACGCATCGGGTTCGCCCTTAACCAGTTCCTTGCCCGAAAATTCCATGATCACCTTGCCGTCTCCGGTAGGCGCGATAAAGGAATCGTGTTTTTCCGCGGTCAGTCCCGTCAGGGGCTGAAACCAGTGGGTATAATGGCTTGCGCCCTTTGAAATGGCCCAGTCCCGCATCACCGCGGCGACCACTTCGGCAACCACGAGGGTCAGCTCTTTTTCACCCGTCTGAACGGAGAGTATCTCCTTGTAGATGTTTTTGGGAAGCCGTTCTTTCATAACGGCGTTTGAAAAACTGTTCGAACCGAAAAGCTCGGCCACCGGAACCTTGGTGAAATCAATCACACTCATGGTAAAAACTCCTCAAAAACCGCGGCGTTTTGCCGCGGGCATTAAATCGGAAGTTACGCGAAGCGCAACATATACTCTGAATAGTATAATACCCTGTATCATGCAAAAATCGTGCCAAGTTTCCGGCAAGGAGGCTAACTCTTTGCTATACAAAGAATTAGCCGCGGAACGCCGCGGTGGTTCCGGTGGAAAGCTTACATTCGGGTAGGAGTAGGCAAAAAACACTACATTTGCGTAGGAAATTTCGCAGTCGTTTCGGGAGCGCTCTTTCTCCCTTTGCGCCGTTTTAGAACTGGTTGATTTCCGTGTTCAGATATTCGATCCGCCTTCGCCACCAGTCCTTCATCCGTTCAATTTCTTTTTTATAGTCAACCGCGTTCCACCACCACACCTTTGAATTGGCCTTATGCGACTTTTCCAGCAGGGGCGCCATTCGGTCGATATACGTTTCCATGGCGGCTATGCCGGAATATTTTTCGTTCCAGCGTTCCCGGTATTTTGCCCTGAAATAAGGGTCCTCGAAAAAGCGGCGGAAAAATCTTTCGCCCTGCCCTTCACGGAAAACCGTATGGTAATACATGCCGGTGGCGTCGCCAAAATAAACGCCGCCGCCAAAGTAAACGCTCTCACTGTTATAGTCAAAGCCGTAATCAAAATCCCACAGCGGGCCTATCTTTATCCTGGAATCTTCTCCGCCGTCACGGTAGAGGTAAACACTGTGGGGGTGTTGAATGTCCACGTTTCTTGTTATTTCGTTGATCATGATGTAATCAACAAAAACATCCAGATCGATTAAATCACGATAGCCGCTGTCGGGGAAGGTTTCGGAAAACAGGGCCGTTTCCAGCCCGTTCAGCGCGTCCCTGATAAAATCATAAGCGGAAGCGTCCGCCAAATTTTCAGGGTATTTTATCATTACCGGCATATCCAGAAGGGCGGTCCGGAATTTCGGCTCGTCATCGTAATGACTGTCCAGTTCCACAAAAAAGCTCCCTTCCCCGCCGATCTCAACCCTTCCTTTCCCAATCTGGATCTGTTCGCTTAGCGTATAATTCCCGTCATATCTTCCGTTAAAGATCATGTCGGCGTGGACCGTATGGGGAGTAAAGGGCAGTCCGAAAAGCCGGCCCAGCTCGAAAGCGACGCTGTTCGAGAGCAGGGTGGTATCCTGATAATTTGCCAGCAATACCCAGCTCTTTGCCTTCTCGTAACCAAAAAGGGATGTCTTCGCGTCGAATTTCAGACGGTACGGCCTTTTCGGCGCTTTCCACGTCGCGTTTCCCCTGCCGCGTATTTCCACCCTTCCCCGAAAATTATTGGCGCCGTTATCCGGATCGAGGATTTCCATATCGGCGGCAATGTATTCTTCGCGGCTGCTCACCGGCCGGCCGCTGAGGGTAGTTATTTTTATCACCGGCAGGCCGGTATCAAGCTTCGCGGGGTTCACCGAACCGCGCAGCACTTCCTTTGCCATGGCTTTGACGCTTTCGTAGTTAAACAGCGCGACAATCAGCGCCGCGGCAAAACAGAGGACAACGACTGCCAGTATCTTTACCACACCGGAGTGTTTATTTGAAAAAAACGGGATCATACCTGCTCCTTGTCTACCTACTAACGGATTAGAGTTCA
>JAITBL010000191.1 GCA_031283575.1 Treponema sp.
ATTTTTCTTGCGTTATTTAAAAATGTCGTATACAATGAGGCATGAGAATTGGTATGACCAAACCGTCTGTTGCGCCTGCTGCCGGACCTGTTGTAATCGCCAGAGGTATCAGCAAGACCTTTAGCGGCGTCCGCGTGCTGAACGAGGTCGATTTTGACATCTGTTCCGGCGAAATTCACGCCTTAATCGGCGAAAACGGGGCGGGCAAGTCCACCCTCGTTAAAATTATCGGCGGCGTCTATTCTCCCACGGCGGGAACGCTTACCGTGGAAAACGAGCCGGTGTTTTTCAGAAACCCCCACGCGGCGCGCGCGGCGGGAATCGCCCTGATTCACCAGGAGCCGCTGACCTTTCAGGACCTCAATGTTACCGAAAACCTCTATCTGGGCCATACCCGCGGCGGGGGAAAGCCCTTTATCAACTGGAGCGAACTCTACGGGAAGACCGACGAACTGCTTGACACCCTGGGGGTTAAAATGCGCGGTCATGATCCGGTACGGGGCATGACCATTGCCGACCAGCAGATGATCGAAATCGCCAGCGCCCTGTCCCAGAACGCCAGGGTGATCATTATGGACGAACCGACCGCGGCGCTTTCGCAGGGAGAGGTCATTACCCTTTTTGACATGATACGCCGTCTCAAGGAACAGGGCAGGGCTATTGTGTTTATCGGCCACCGGCTGGAAGAGATTCTCGAGATTGCCGACCGTATCACCGTGCTCAGGGACGGAAACCTCGTCGGCGAATGTCCCAGGAATGACGCGACCTCGGATGCCCTGGTTCACATGATGATCAACCGCTCGATCAAGGAGCTTATCGTCAAGGAAACGGTCCCCATCGGCGACGTGCTGCTTGAGACGAAGGGTTTAAGTTATCCCGGCCAGTACGAAAACATCAACATCAAGGTAAAGCAGGGCGAAATTGTCGGTATGGCCGGCCTTGTCGGGGCGGGCCGCAGCGAGGTTGCGTCGGCCATTTTCGGCACCCAGCTTGCCTTGTCGGGGGATATTTTTATCAGGGGACAAAAAGTCCGTATCAAGAACCCCCTCCAGGCCATGCGGAAAGGGGTGGCCATGGTTTCCGAAGACCGCGCCCGAACGGGGCTGGTGACGGCGTTCGCCATAAAGTTCAATATGACTTTCGCGGTGCTGGACCGTATTGCCACCAGACTCGGTTTTATCAAGAACAAAAAGGAGCAGGAGCTTGTCGCCAGATACGGCAAGTACCTTAACGTCAAGATGCGGAATACCGATCAGACGGTGCGGGAGCTTTCCGGCGGGAACCAGCAGAAAGTCGTCATAGCCAAGTGGCTTTTAACCGAGTCGGAGATACTGATCCTTGATGAACCCACCAGGGGCATCGATGTCGGCGCCAAGATGGAAGTGTACCGGCTTATCAACGAGCTCGCGAAACAGGGAAAGGCGATCCTGATGATCTCGTCGGAACTGCCGGAAATTTTGCAGCTCTCCGACAGGGTCTATGTTATGTGTGACGGGCATGTTACCGCCGAATTGAACCGTGATGAACTGGACGGTAACAGGATCATGGCCGCCGCGTCGATGGTCAGGCATAGGAGTGCGGTATAAATGAAGCGTTTTATCAACAACAACATCAAGGAACTGGCGACCCTGGGAATAATGCTGCTGATCTTTCTGGCGGCGGGCCTTGCCAAGCCGGATCTTTTTTCCGGCGGCCAGTTTTCCAGCCTTGTCAACAGCATACTCCTGTGGATGCCGCTTAACCTTACCATGGCCATGGGAATGATGATGGTTGTCATCGTCCGCGACATCGATCTTTCCATTGGTTCCAGCGTCGCGCTGTCGGCAATGATTGCGGGGCTCTGTTTTAAGTATTTGGGCATTCCCATTCTTGCCGGCCTGTTCGTCGCCGTTATTATCGGGATACTCTGCGGCGCCTTTAACGGGTTCCTCATCGCCTACCTCAAGATACCGGCGATCATCGTTACCCTGGGTACGATTAACGCCTACCGCGGCCTTACCTATATCGTTTCGGCCGGCAAGCAGATCACCGGCTACGAACTTCCTCCGGGGATGAGTAATGTGGTCGCCAAAGGCATCCCCATCGGCTCTTTTTTTATTCCCTGGATGGTGCTGATAACCTTCGGCATCGCCGCGGTCTTCTTTGTTATGCTGAACCATTCCCACTTTGGCAGGGAAGTGTACGCCGTCGGTTCAAACCGCGAAGGCGCCCACCTGCGGGGTATCAATTGCAGGCGCATAGAGTTTTTTATTTTTTCGATTACCGGCGCGCTGTGCGGCATTACCGGCATCATGGCAATGTCCCGCTTTGGGTACGTCAATCCCAATACCACCGGTAACGGCCTTGAGTTCGTGGTTATTTCCGCGACGATCATCGGCGGAGTGAGCGTTTCCGGCGGCAAGGGTTCGGTTCCGGGCGTATTCCTTGGATGCCTCCTGCTGGGAACGATCAATACGATTATTGCTTCGGTGGGTATACCGGGGACGGTACAGCGTTTTAGTTACGGCCTGATCATTATCCTGGCCCTGCTTCTGGATCGTTTTATCGCGGCCATGCAGGACAAGGCCAAACTTATGGCCCACGGAAAATCCGCCAGGGCAGCGGCGTAAGGAAGGAATCGAAGTATGAGCAGAATCAACAGTGTCTTGCGCCGCCGGCTGGTCCAGCGGGAAGTGGTTCCTTTTGCGTTACTGGTCGTGATTCTCGTGATCAGCATGATTTTTTCGTCAAACTTCAGGGATCTGGCTTATTTGCTGCGGACCAGCAACCGTTACATGGAATTGTCGCTTACCGCCCTGACCATGACGCTGATCATTACGGCGGGCATGATCGATTTGTCCGTTCCGGCGATTATGAGCTGCTCGGCGACGATAAGCGCGATACTTTTTCACAACGGCCTTTCGATGGGTTCGGCGCTTTTGTGCGGGCTTTTAATCGGCGCCGCCTGCGGCACGATTAACGGCCTGCTCGTCGGCTACGCGCGCCTTCCGGCGATGATCGTTACCATAGGCAGCATGAATCTTTTTCGCGGCATTTCACAGATATTTATCGGCGACAAGAGCCTGGGAAAATTTCCCGCGTGGTTTAACGGAGTGGACAGCGTTACCGTGTTTCGCATTTTCGGCGCGCGGGTCAGCGTTACGGTTGTTTTCTTTATTCTCTGCGCCGCGGTTTTTTTTCTGCTGCTTCACCGTACCGGTTTTGGCAGGAAGGTTTTTGCCATCGGCGCCAATGAACAGGCGGCGATTCATTCGGGGGTAAATACCAGGCGCGTCAAGCTGTTTCTCTTTATTCTGTCGGGGATCTTTTCGGCTGTTGCCGGAATTTTAACCATGTCCCGCCTCCTTCTGGTTCAATACAGTCTGGCGCTGAATATGGAAATCGACGTGGTAATCATGGTGTTATTGGGCGGCGCCGACATTAACGGCGGCAGGGGCAGCATAGCGGGTACCTTTATCGCGGTGCTTCTGGTGATCATTCTCAAGACAAGCCTTATTGTCGCCAATATCACCGCCGACGCCCAAATGTTTGTGATGGGACTGATCCTCCTTGTGTCGATCATCATCCCCAATATTTCTTCACTCATGCAGGAGATGAAGGACAAGTAAGGAAACGGCATAAAAGCTTATGTCGTTTCCGCGCTCCGAAAGCGGCAATTGCCGGTTCTGTTAATGTTCCGGTAAAAATAAGATTTAGGTTTATGGAGGAAGACATGAAACTGACAAAGAAGTTGACGCTTCTGGCGTTGTGCGTTCTGGCGCTCGCCGTGGTGTTTGCCGGCTGTAACAAGGCCGCCGGCGCGGATGCTTCGGGAGGGAAGCTGAAAATTTACTACATTCCCAAGGATACCGTTAATCCCTATTTTTACGCGATTGACGTGGGATTCAAGGAAGCTATTCAAGAACTGGGCGAGGACAAGTTCGAGTACATCTACACCGGTCCCGCGACCGCCGGTCCCACCGATCAGGTTGAATACATCGAGGCCGCCGTACAGAACAAGGCAACCGCCATTTTTGTTTCGGCAAACCACGACTCCGCCCTGAACCGGACCCTCGACGACGCCCGCGCCGCCGGCGTCAAAGTGTTCATCATGAACCAGGACATTCCCGGAAGTGAAGATCACCGCGACGCGGCGATTATGCCCGCCAGTTTTGCCAACGTAGGCCCCCTTCTTATTGAACTTATGGGCAAACAGCTTGAGTACGAAGGTGATTTCGCGATTCTTTCCGCCACCACCGACGCTCCGGATCAGAATACCTGGATCGAGGGTATCAAGCAGGCGCTTGCCGCCGATTCGAAGTATTCCAAAATGAATCTGATTGACGTGGTGTACGGCGATGATCAGCCCGAAAAATCCACCACCGAAATGGAAGCCCTGCTGACGAAGTATCCCAACCTCAAGGGCGTTATTGCTCCCACCGCCGCCGGTATCCCCGCCTGCGCCAAGGTATTGCAGACCCGCCGTCTTACCGGCAAGGTAAAACTTACCGGACTCGGCCTTCCTTCGACCATGAAAGAATTCGTGGACGACGGTACCTGTGAATCCTTTGCCCTGTGGAATCCCCCCTATGAGGGATACCTCGCCATCTACCTTGTGGACGCGGTCGCGAACAAGGGTTATAACCCCGCTCCCGGTTCAAGCTTTGACGCCGGCAAACTCGGAAAAGTTTCCGTCGAGAGTAACGGACAGATCCTTACCCTCAAAGACCTCATGGTCTATGACGCTTCAAACATTGCCGAGTACGCTCCGTTGTTCTAGACACTGTTCAACACGGCTGTCCGCCGAACCTGAGGTTCGGCGGCGGCCTTTTTTATTCCGTCTGCGGGGTTGAGACCCGGCAGTACAATAATTTCCTTGCGAACGACGATGCCCCGCCTTTCAGCGGGGAGAGTCATTTTACAGCGTGGAGAATAATATGAAAGGATTGGCAGGAAAAGCCGCCGTAGTTACCGGCGGTTCCCGCGGCATCGGCAAAGCCATTGCGCGGCGGCTGCTCGAAGAAGACGTCAGGGTCCTCTTCTGCGGGCGCAATGAAATTTCGGGCCGCGAAACGCTTGAGGAATTCAAGAAACAATTCGGCGGCGATAAAGTGTTTTTCGTTTCAGCCGACATGGAAGACCGCGAGTCGCCCGATATGCTTGTTGGCAAAGCCCGTTCGTTTTTTGGCGAAGTCGACTTTCTTGTGAACAATGCTTTTCCCTTTACCGCCAAAGGGCTGGACGCGACATACGATGACTGGGCGCACACGTTTATGGCCGGTCCCGCCGCTTACGCGCGGATGATTGCCTGTTTCGCGCAGAACCGGAAAAAAAAGGAAGGCGCCGTAGTCTGCGTTTCGAGTATTTCGGGCCATATCGCCCAGCCCAAACGCTGGACCTATAACGCCGCCAAGGGCGCGGTCAAACAATTGATCCGCTGCGCCGCGCTGGATCTGGCGCCGGATATACGCGTCAACTGCATAAGCCCCGCCTGGGTTAAAACCGACGAGGTCCTTAAAGCCACCCCGGGAAAAAGCTGGGACACAACTCCCAGGGCCTGGGAAGAATACCACATGCTCCAAAAATTACAGGAGCCGGAAGAAATTGCCGTGATTACGGCTTTTCTGCTGAGTGACGATGCGGCGGTCGTTACCGGCCACGACATGGACGCCACGAGCGGCTACCTTGCCATGGGGCCGGAAGGGCTCGGCAAAACCGCCAGTTTTGCCGGTTCGGAATGACGCTCCCCGCCGCAGAGCGGCGGGTATCGTCGATCCGCAGGGCAGGTATATTATGCGGGTTTAATAGCCGCTTGCGATAGTTTTATGGAGGAAACCGTATGAGTAAAATTATTGATCTTTCCGCGCCCCTCAGCGACGGAGATCCCGGAATGGCCATGGACCCCAAGATCTCGATAAGCTGGCACTGTACGCTCGAGACCCTGGGCTACAATCTTTCGCGCCTGGTTACCTCGCTCCATCAGGGAACCCACATGGACGCCCAGCGGCATTTCTACAATGACGGTGAAACCATCGACGAGCTGCCGCTGGAACACTGCGTGGTCAAGGCGGTCAAACTCGATCTTACCAAAAAAGCTCCCGACACTCCCATAACGGCCGATGACCTTAAGCCGGTGGAAGAATTTATTGACCAGGGCTGCAGCGTACTGCTCCATACCGGCTGGGATAAAAAATTTCCCGCGCCCGCTTTCTTTTCGGGCTTTCCCTATGTTTCCAAAGAACTTGCCGACTGGTTTGTGGAAAAGAAAATAACCCTTGTCGGAATGGACATGCCCACTCCCAACGGCTACGACTGGAAGTATGTCCACGTAAAGATGCTCGGCCAGCGTATCGTGATTGTGGAAGGCCTGGCCAATCTGGAACAGCTTCCCGCCGGCACGGTATTTACGTTCTTTTCCCTGCCACTCAAGCTGAAGGGCCGTGACGGCTCGCCGGTAAGGGCTATTGCCCTGCTTGATTCGTAGCGAAGGGTCCATACCTGGCGGCGCGTGATTTTCCGGCCCGTTACTGTTTTTTGCGGACGGCTTCTGCGGGCGCCTCAAGATTTTTTTGCGCCTTGGAAAGGTGGCTCGTCATCGTCGCCGCGGCGCGCGCGGGATCGCCGTCCTTGATCGCTTCGAAGATCGCCAGATGATCTTCGATGGTTTTTGCCGGCTGTCCGGGAATGGACAGCGTGGCCTTACGGGATTCCGCCAAAAGCTCGCCGACCAGTTCCGTGATGATCGCGAAGGCCTTGTTTTGCGAAGCGCGGGCGATCTCCAGATGAAACTGGTTGTCGCCCTTGATGCCGCAGCCGCCCGATTCAACTTCGCTCTGCATGTTAAGAATGGCCCCGTAAATCTGGGAAATCTGCTGTCTGGTGGCGTTTTTGGCGGCAAGTTCGGCCATGTGCACCTCAAGGTGAAGCCGCACGTCGATAATGTCGGCGGCAATCTTGTTGTCCTGGGACATCATCGCCGAAAGGGGAGAAAGCACATTTTCGATGGAAACCGAGTTCACATAATTGCCGCCGCCGGTGACCGAATAGATGTAACCCATGCTCTCCAGAGAGCGCAGGGCTTCGCGCAGGCTGGTACGGCTTACCCCCATCTCTTCCGACAGGACACGCTCGGGCGGCAGCTTTTGCCCTACCTTGAGGATTCCCGACCGTATGCGGTGAACGATCATTTCCACCACTTCTTCATAGATACGCTTGTGCTGCAGTGTTTCAAACATCCGCGCTCCTGTTTTGGGAAGCCGCAAAATTTCGCGCCTTTCCGCATGGTACTACCAGAGGCCAGGACATGGCCCAATAATAATACCAATTTTGTTCTTGTAATACCAGTTTTAATCTGATATACTGATTCTGTCAAGCATAAAGTTCAGCCGGAGGCGCGGATGTTTCGCGCCCCATGATTCGCAGGCGGCTCCCTATTCCGCCCTCCGCGGCGGGGAAGTTTGACATTCGCAGCCAGGCCGCGCAGACAGGAGGAATATTCGTGAAAAATCAAAACTACGGCAGGGAAAAGCTGCTGGATATTTACCGCGTGATGAGGCAGATCCGGCTCTTTGAGGAAACGGCCTTTCGCTTCTTCCAGGAAAACAAGCTCCGCGGTTCGGTGCATCTGTGCATAGGCCAGGAAGCGGTCAGCGGGGCGGTGATCGGCCTGCTTGACGACGGCGACTACATCACCAGCACCCACCGCGGTCACGGCCACGGCATTGCCAAGAGCCGCGACCTTGGAAGCGCTTTTTCGGAACTGATGGGAAAGGAAACGGGGTTCTGCCACGGACGCGGCGGCTCCATGCACATCTGCGATCTTGCCAAAGGAAACCTTGGCGCCAACGCCATCGTGGGCGGCGGCCTTCCCATTGCCGTGGGCGGCGCACTGGCCCAAAAAATGCGGAAGCAGAACCATGTGACCGCCTGCTTTTTTAGCGACGGGGCGAGCAACCAGGGAACTTTCCATGAATCGCTCAACCTCGCGTCGGTGTGGAAACTGCCGCTGATCTTTGTCTGCGAAAACAACGGCTTTGGCATTTCCGTACCGGTAAGCGAATCCACGTCGGTCAGGGATATTGCCGACCGCGCCTCGGGCTATGCCATGCCCGGCTATGTAGTGGACGGTAACGATGTCATGGCACTGCTCGATGTTTTTGCCGAATGTAAAGAGCGGGCGAAAAAGGGTGAAGGCCCCAGCCTGATCGAAGCCAAGACCTACCGCTGGAAAGGACACTGGACCGGAGACCCCGAGGTGTACCGGACGCGCGAGGAAGTCGCCGCCTGGATGGAGAAGTGTCCGCTCAAGCGCTTCCGCGCTTATCTTCTGGAAAATAAAATCGCCGTTGAGGCGGAGCTTGCCGCCATCGACGCCGAAGCGCAAAAAGACGTGGACGAAGCCGCCCAATTCGCCCTTTCCGCCCCCGAGCCCGATCCGGCGCAGGTAATGGATGGGATGTATGTTGAAGGATGGTATCCGTCATGAGCGTTAAAACTTACGCGGCGGCACTGCGCGATGTGATGGCCGAAGAAATGCGCCGCGATCCGGAAGTGTTTCTGATGGGCGAAGACGTCGCCAAACAGGGCGGCATCTTTGGCTGCAGCAAGGGGCTGCTCGAAGAATTCGGCAAAGAACGGATACGCAATACCCCGATTTCCGAAAATACCTTTGTCGGCGCGGGCGTCGGCGCGGCCAGCGTCGGCATGCGGCCCATTGTGGAACTTATGTACATGGACTTTCTCTATCTGGCCATGGATCAGATTTTGAATCAGGCCGCCAAGATCCGTTATATGTTCGGCGGTAAAGTTAAAGTACCCATCGTGATCCGGGGCCAGCAGGGAATAGGCCGCGGCAACGGCGCTCAACATTCACAATCGCTCGAATCAATGATGATGAACATTCCGGGGATTAAGGTGGTGTGTCCCGCGACGCCCTCCGACGCGGCGGGCCTCCTCCGTACCGCCATACGCGACGATAACCCCGTGCTCTTTATCGAACACAAGGCGCTCTATTCTTCCAAAGGCGAAGTAAGCGATGATCCCGAATGGAAAATTCCCTTTGGCAGGGCGGACATTGTCCGCGAAGGAAAAGATCTTACGATTGTCGCCAACTTTCTCTACCACAACAAGAGCCTCGAGGCGGCGGAGCTGCTCGCCAAAGAGGGAATCAGCGCCGAGGTAATCGATCCCCGGACACTGGTTCCCCTGGACATGAAGACGATTGTCGAGTCGGTAAAAAAAACGGGTCGTCTGGTTACCGTGCACGAAGCGCACCGTACCATGGGCTGGGGTACGGAAGTTGCCGAGGCCGTAGTGGAAGAAGCCTTTGCCTATCTGGACGCGCCCCCCGAGCGGGTCGGCTCCAAAATGTGTTCCCTTCCCTTTAATCTGGGCCTGGAAAACGCCGTGGTGCCCCAGGTCTCCGGCATTGTTGCCGCCGCCAAAAAGACCCTGCACCTGTAAGGGGGAAAGAAATGGCCGAAAAAATCATCATGCCCAAACAGGGCCTGCAAATGACCGAAGGAACCGTTGTCGAATGGCTTGTCGCCGAAGGCGGCGCGGTAAAGGAAGGCGAGCCGTTCTTTACCATTGAAACCGACAAGGTGACGATTACGATTGACGCGCTGGTATCGGGGACCCTGCTTAAAATCGTCGCCGGTCCCGGCGTTACCGTGCCGATTACCGGCCTTATCGCCGTCGTGGGCGCCCCCGGCGAAGACATCGGCGGCCTCCTGGCGGAAGCGGGGAGCGCCGCCCCCGGGGAGGCCGCCGCGGCGGCGCGTGAAAGCGGCGCTCGTGTATTTATTTCGCCCCGCGCGAAAAAACTTGCCGAAGACAAAGGCCTTGACTGGCGTCTTATTGCGGGTACCGGAGCGGACGGAATGATCGTGGAACGGGATATCGCCGTGACCGCGGCAAACGCGGGCGCACCCCGCGCTGCGGCTCCGGCCGGCCTCAAGGCGACGCCGCTGGCGGCGCGCCTTGCCGCCGGCGCCGGCGTGAATCTTGCGGAAGTGTCCGGTACCGGATCGGGGGGCAAAATTACCCGCGGCGATGTTGAGCGTACGCGCCGCGCGGCGGGGCGTACGGAAGGCGGACGAAAGATCATCCCGCTGCGGGGCATGCGCAAAATAATTGCCGAACGCATGAAGCAAAGCCAAAACGAGAACGCGCAAACCTGCCACCGCGTTTCGGTTCGTATGGACGAGGCGCTCAGGGTCCGCGCCGCCTTCGACAAGAAGGTGGGGTACAACGATCTTATCGCCCTGGCTGTCGTGCGCTCATTGCTGGATTTCCCCGAGGTCAACGCCGAACTTACCGGGGACGGAATCTGGCAAAAAGAGTTTGTCAATTTGGGAGTTGCCGTGGCCCTGGACGAAGGCCTCATTGTTCCGGTGGTTAAAGACGCCGGCCTCCTTTCGATCAGCGGCCTTGCCGCGGCAATCAGGGACCTGGCGGAAAAGGCCCGCGCGGGAACCCTGCGGCCGGACGAATATTCGGGCGGATCTTTTACCCTTTCCAATCTGGGCATGTTCGGCCTTGAAGAATTTGTGGCGATCATCAATCCGCCCGAAGCGGGAATTCTTGCCGTGGGTAAAATCGAAGACGCCCCCGTGGCGGTTCAAAAAGACGACGGATCCAAAGCGGTGGAAATTCATCCGCTGATGAAGTTGACGCTCAGTTACGATCACCGCGTGGTTGACGGAGCTCCGGCGGCCCAATTCCTCGCGCGGATCAAGGAGTACCTGGAGCAGCCGTACCGCATGCTGTAACCTGGAGGGTATATGTTTACACTGGAAAATAAAACGGCGATTGTCACCGGCGCGGCCGGCGGCATAGGCGCGGCCTGCGCCCTTATGTTTGCGCAACACGGGATAGGGGCCATGGTATTGACCGATGTGCGCGAAGACAGGCTCGACGCAAGCGCGGCGGCCATCGAAAAAGAAACCGGCGTTAAAAGCGTCTGCGCCGCCTGCGATATACGAAGCGAAGAAGCCGATAAAGCCCTGGCCGCCCGCGCCGCGGAAAAAATGGGCCGCGTCGACATACTCCTTAACTGCGCCGGCGTTTCCAAAACGGGAAGTCTCTACGATGTTAGCGAAGATCAGTGGAATTTTACCTTTGACATCAACGTCAAGGGGCTTTTCTTTATCTGCCGCGAAGTGTACCGCATCATGGAAAAGCAGGGGGGCGGCTGTATCATTAACCTTGCGTCCCAGGCGGCGCGGGGAGGCGGCCTTGTGGTAAGCCCCGATTATCCCTCGTCCAAAGCGGCCGTACTTACCCTGACCAAGAGCCTTGCGAAAAGCGGAGCCGCCCGCCGGATTAGGGTCAACACCGTTTCGCCGGGACTCATCACTACCGAAATGACGGCGGACTTTGGTTACGATCCCAAAACCGTACCCCTGGGCCGCCTGGGCACGGGAGCGGATGTCGCCGGCGCGGCCCTCTTCCTTGCCAGCGATTACGCTTCCTACATTACCGGCGCCTGCATCGATGTCAACGGCGGCATCGCGATGATTTAGGTTGAGAGAATCCTGGGGTTATTCGCAGTGCCGCGAAGAGGATACCGCGCCCATCTTCCATCTCAGTGTTTTCCCGCCGTCTACCTCTCCGCGATATGCAATGTAGCACAAAAATCAAATTCAGGGTAAAATCACAGAACACATAAGAAACTCTGAGTGTCCTTATGCTCTATATTTCCTGCATTTTTGCAGGTTTTTGTTTAAGGAGAAGCTTTCTGGCTATAATTTATGGAAAAAGTCCCCATTGTTCCCAACACTCAAAAGGATGTTCCAGTCGCCATTACTGTCCACATTTCGCCGGAAACGCCCATATCGAGACTGGGGTTCTCTCAACGTTCCTTTAAGGCCCTCGCCAGAAATGGCTACAATACTGTTGCCCTGCTTCTTACCCTCGATGAAGAGGCGTTAAGGGCCATCGAGAACCTCGGCAAGAAAAGCATAAAAGAAATCCGTATCGTTCAGGAACAGTTGCAACGGCAGCCCAAAACGATAGTAGATGACCGCCTCGAAAACATGAATACCCCGGACTGCCGCTTTATCTATACCAGGGAGACCATATACCCGGCCGACTATATCGGCGTTCTCGACATATCCCTCAAAGCCCATAAAGTCCTCTACAATGCCGGAATTTTTTCCGCCGGCAAGCTGTTCAATCTGGATAAAGAAGCCGTATATAACCTTGCAGGAATCACCAAAAAAATTTCCGAAGAACTCCTTGCGTTTATCGTCCGGGAAAAGTCTCTCGCCGGTAAAATATTCGGCGATGAAGACCTGACTAGCTGCATTCAAAAAATGTCGGAAGAACGCTACGATTACCGAATGGCCGTTCTTGAAAAATCATACAGCAAGATACCGCAGGACCGTCTTGATAAACCCCTAAGCCTTTTTTTGCAAAGTAATGACGTGGAGACAATTCAGTATTCGGCAACCCGCCTTTCGCCACTGCTAAAAAAAATAGAAAAAGTAGGGGAGATTAAAAAAATTTCCCCCGCGGTTGCCAAAACAAGCCACCCCAATGATGTAGTCCATATACAGGAAATGCTGACTTTCAATTTAATTAAAGCGCTTAACAAAACCTTTTTGCCGTTTTTTACCGATCCCCGAAACGCCGGCTCCCTTGATGTTTTATACCAGCGGGCAAGTGGTTTTACCTTGCAGAACATTGCGGAGAAGCGAAATCTGACACGGGAGCGCATCAGGCAAATAGAAAGGAAAAGCGCAGATAAACTGATTGACATCATAAAGAACTTTCCGGTCAATATACTGACATTTATCTATGCCGAAACAGACAGCAGCGATTACATCAGCGCCGGTTCTGTCCGTGAGTATCTTGACGACTTTCAATACAACTCGCAAATTGTCTATCTTTTG
>JAITBL010000244.1 GCA_031283575.1 Treponema sp.
AGACCGCCGTCCCGCCTGCAATAGAGAAGCGGCGCTCGTAGCTTCCGCATCTGACGGCCTGCTTGAAGCGCAGATTGCCCCGCTCCGCCCTCCACATAATAGGCCGTATGGGGTTCCCCGTCTGCCGGGCAATATCCTCAAGGCTGGGTATTTTTCCGGCCCCCGGCGAAGCATTATCCTGGGGGAAAGCAAAAAACGGAAGCATGATAAAAACAGCGGAAAGCATAAGCCCCCTCAATACATAATTCTGACTAAAACTTCCAATCCTTGCCGCTTCTCCCATACAGCGCCTCTCTTTAAATTCATTCTATCATCCCCAAAAAGGTGATGACACCATTTTAACCCGGCCCCTGCCCGCCGTCAACATAAAAAAGAGAAAAAACAGGGCATCGGCGTTTACTTTCCAAAGGCTGGAATTTGCCAAAACATTGAAGAATTTTTAACCACCAAGGCGCGGAAGGCACACAAAGGGAAGAAACCGGACATCCCTTATTCGACTCCTTCGACTTCGTGGTTATTTATTCTCCCCCGTTCGCGGGGGCATACAAACGTAAAATCGGCGGGATAGAAAAAGAACACCGACCATTTACCCAGCACGTTGTCCCTGGAAACGGTTTTGAAGGCGCCTTCGTGAAACGCCTGTACGCTAAAATCAGCGATTTCTTTGCCACTCAGTGATATAATCCAGCTCCTGTCATTCCGGCGGCATTGCGCCGTTCGATTAAACGCGACCAAAAGAGCAAGGGAAGAAACGGTGGCTGACACCCCCTGCGCCATAATGCAGACACATTTGGACAGACTCTAATTACCTGGTTTTTCTTTCTGACGATGTGGTATAATGATGAGAATGAAAAAGGTCTATTCTTTTGCCGCTTCCGCGCAAACGCCGGAAGCCTGTCTCGCGGCGGTACGGAAAAACGGTCTGCCTTGAGGCGGTACGCAGTGACGGCCGGGCGCTGCAATTTGTTGAAAAGCAGACGGAAACGCTGTGCCTCGCGGCGATACGGCACTATACGGAAATGATAGAGCGGATCGCGGTGGAAAGGGAGGAATGGGACGCCAAAGAAAAACGCTACGGCGCGCGGCCGGATACATATTTTTATAACAGCAACCTGTTAACGTTTGTAAAAAAACAGACGCCGGAAATATGCCGGGCGGCGCTGCGGAAAGACGGTATGGGGCTTCAGCATGTAAAGAAACAAAGCCTTGCCCTCTGCCTCGCGACGGTAAAGCACTGCGGCTGGGCGCTGCGATTTGTGGAAAACCAGACCCCGGCGATTTGCCTTGAGGCGGTGAGACAGAACGGGCGCGCTCTGAAATTCGTAAAGGCGCAAACGCCGGAAATATGCCTTGAGGCGGTACGGCAGAGCGCATTCATCCTGGAATTTGTGAAGGAACAAACGCCGGAAATCTGCCTTGAGGCGGTACGGCAGGACGGACGCGCCCTGGAATTCGTGAAAACGCAAAGTCCGGAACTATGCCTCGCGGCGGTACGGCAGGACGGACGCGCCCTGAAATTCGTAAAAGAGCAAAACCCGGAACTATGCCTGGAGGCGGTACGGCAGGAAAGATACGCCCTGGAGTTCGTGGAAACGCAAAACCCGGAACTACAGAGCGGCCCGGCGCTTAAGTATGTACGGGAGCAGACGCCGGAAATATGCCTCGCGGCGGTGAGGCAGAACGCGTTCTCCCTGGAATTCGTAAAAGAGCAAACGCCGGAAATCTGCCTTGAAGCGGTGAAACGGTCCGGGCGCGCTCTGGAATTTGTGAAAGCGCAAAGCCCGGAACTATGCCTGGAGGCGGCAAAGCAGAACGGCTGGGCGCTTGAGTACGTAAAAGACCAGACACCGGAAATATGTTTTGCGGCGGTAACGTATGGCACGGCAGAGTATAGAACGTATAGCAGGGTAGAGAAGAACAGCATGTTTAGAGAAAATACTGTAGCTTTCTTCATGAAGTATGTAAAGGAGCAAACGCCGGAAATCTGTCTTGAGGCAGTAAAAAAAAGCGGCCGGGCGCTTGAGTATGTAAAAGACCAGACGCCGGAAATCTGCCTTGAGGCGGTGAGACAGAACGGGCGCGCTCTGAAATTCGTAAAGGCGCAAACGCCGGAAATCTGCCTTGAGGCGGTACGGCAGGATGGATGCGCTCTGGAATTTGTGAAGGAACAAACGCCGGAAATCTGCCTTGAGGCGGTAAAGCCGAGATTCCACGGCTTGGCGCTTGAGTACGTACGGGAGCAGACGCCGGAAATTTGCCTTGCAGCGGTGAAGGATCACCGCCCGGCGCTTAAGTACGTAAAAAACCAGACGCCGGAAATCTGCGCCGCGGCGATATGCGGGTTCATTCTGAACCAACAGATGATACTGGAAAAAATATTAAACCCCATAGTTTTTACCCAAAATTATGACGCGTTGAAGTACGCGGTTTTTCAGACGCCGGAAATCTGCCTTGCGGCGGTAAAGCTGAACGGCAGGTCATTGCGGTATGTAAAGCAGCAGACCCCGGAAATCTGCCGTGCGGCGGTCCGCGGGGATTGGAGATCTCTGGAATATGTAAAAACGCAGACCCCCGAAATGTGTTTCGCCGCGGTAAAAAAGGTTCCAGGGGCGCTGTGCTATGTAAAGAAACAAACGCCCGAAATATGTCTCGCGGCAATCAAGGCCAGGAAAAGACGGGACGCTTTACGTCAATATGCGGTGGATTATGGCCTTGATGAAGATGAGTATCTGTGGGAACACACGGTGCTGCAATATGTTAAGCGGCAGACGCCTGAAATATGCCTGGCCGCGGTGAAAAAAGACGGCCTGGAACTTGAATATGTAAAGAAACAGACTTGCGCGATTTGCCTGGCGGCGGTTAAGCAGAACGCGGAGGCTTTGGACTACGTGGAAAAACCAACGCCGGAAATTATCCGGGCGGCGGAAAAACGGCGGAAGGCTTTTGAAGCGGCGCAGGGAGATGTTTCCACCCAGGCAGCCGATGGTACGGCGTATTTGGAGGATTAGGAACTTCTGTACTCTTTGCCGCATGATATAGTAACCATAGGTTAGTTTCTTAGCCGGCTCGCGGTAACGAGCGGAGTAAAAAATGGAAAATGACGAAACCTTAAACGACAACGGATGGCAGGTGCATTCGTACATTTGAATTGGATCCTTCTGAACAGGAAGGGACTAACCACTTGGTCATCAGTCCTGACGGAAAAGAGGCGCTTTCGGCCAACTTGTTACGCATTGAATCATAGGTTTATCGCAACGCCTGGTGTGGCTGTAGACAATACCGAACCTCCGGGTATATACTCAAACGATAAATTTCTCTCAAAACATGGTGTTTTGACAAACTCTGGATATTTTTGGGTGTTGCCATGAAATTACTTATTGTTGATGATTCCCTGCTCATGCGCAAAGCTATTGAAAGATCGCTTGCGGAAAAGAATTTTACCGTGGTAGGTTCCGCTGCCGACGGCGAAGCTGGTCTGCGGATATTCGCCGAAACACTGCCCGATCTTGTAACCCTGGACATTTCCATGCCGAAAATGGACGGGCTTACCTGCCTGGAAAAGATGCTGAAAATTAACCCGGCGGCTAAAATTCTCATGATTTCTTCTCAAACTGATAATGTTACCGCCTCGGAGGTTATGCAAAAGAACGCCTCCGGTATATTGGGGAAACCTTTTTCCAGTGCCCAGATACAGGAGAAGGTGGACGAGATACTGGGGCTCCAGGCGCATGGCGCAACCCTTCCCTCCCGCGCTTAATGACCGACGGTCAATTGAAAACAAAAAACCCGGGGCGGGAGACCATGGCCAGTCCTCCCATACCCGCGGGAAAAAATGGAGAGAAACCTTTTTTTAAACACATCCTACCAGGCCGCCCCATACCGGGAGACGAAATCGGTACAGGGCCGCCGTATATCCTGTATTATCTATACAACGCCGGCAAACGCCGCGTCTGGACGCTTACCCTGCGAGGCGCTTTCCCAGTTCCTGACAGGCGGTAAGCGCTTCGGCGCCAGGTTCAAGCTGGGTTATAATTCCCTCGCCGTCAACAAGCGCGCCCGCGTCCAGCATGCGTTTGACCCAGTCCCGCATCCATTGTCCATCGCCCCAGTCATAGGAACCGAAAAGTCCCAAATTCTTGTTCGCAAGTTCGGCGGAACCGAGACCCGCAATAAAGGGCTCCATTTCGCCCTCTTCCAGCACTTCGTTCCCCATAGCGGGGCAACCGAAAGCGAGCGCGTCCGCTTCTTTAACCAGCGCCGCGTTTGCGGCGGAGACGGTCTTTAAAACCGCTTCCCCGCCGCCGTCGCTTACACCTTTCGCAAGTGACTGGGCCATTGCTTCGGTATTTCCGGTTCCGCTCCAGTACACAATCAACACCTTCTTCATAATTCAGTTTCTCCTTGACAGGGGCCGCACAGGCAGCCGGCATAATTAAAATTGTCAATTGAGCCAGTTCCAAAACCCCATGGCTCAATTCCCAAAAATTGGCGAATAGAGGGCAAGTCATTAATGCCGCCGCTCTCCGCCAAAAACAACCTGACGTATTCCCGGCACACGCCGAATTCCCGGAACAGGGATTTGGCGCGTTCTTCGTCGCCGTAAACTTTCCAGACGCCGCAGCATTTACAGCCGCGGCCCTTGTTGCGGATAAAACCGGCGACGTCTTCCGGCGGATACCCCAGGAACAGCCCTACTTCGTGGGGAAATTCGCCGCCGTCGTTAAAGCGCTGCTTTAGGCGCAGCAGATAAGCGGTCGAACCGGCTGTTTGATAGCGCGGGTATCCCCAGAGGGAAAGGGCGTCGCACATCATTTTTTCGGATAACAACGACCGTGTTAAATCCCTGTCGCAGGCCAGCGTCAGAACACCGTTACCCTGTTCCCTCAGCTCATAAAGGAGCAGCATCTTTCCCGCGGCGGCCTTTAAGCGGCGAAAACTTTCCCGTGACGGCATGACAAACAGGGCGGCGGGCTTCCGCTTGAGCAGTACCGGACTGATGTGCTTTATAAGCGCCTGTTCAACATAATAACGCGTCATGATCCTTCCGTCCGGTTCTCCCGATCCTGAAACCTGAAACCTGAAACCTGAAACCTGAAACCTGAAACCCGAAATGTGTTAGTATCTGCTAACAATAATGTTATACCAGACTTACAAATAAATGTCAAGCAAAAACCCAAAAAAAGTTCAAAAATTTGGAAAAAACGCTGCTATTTTTGAAGCTGTTCCAAAACTTCAGTTTTGGAACAGCTTCCTTGAATGCAGGCTAACTCCTGGAAAAACGGACCGGCGTCAAGCCCCCGGAATTCACAGGCAATCGGAAAAGCGCCGCGCGCTTTTGGCGGCGACCGGCGATCATGGGATAAAATTTATAAAGCCCCGCGTACGCGGGGCTTTACTCGAGAACGGCGCCTTTACTCCACAGCGAGCGGCGGCGCGGTGGCCGGCGTTTCGTCCGCAGCGGGCGCTTCGGCGGCCGCCGGCTTACCGGCCGCAAGAGCCGGCGCTTCGCTCGGGGCGGGCGCGGCGGCGACCGGCGTTTCGCCGGTCTTCGCCTCACCGGAGGGCGCCGCATTGGGCAGCGTTTTTTTACCGTGACCGATGGCGGCCTTGCAGGTTTTGCAGACTTTTATCTTTGCGCCGGCTGACTCAAGCTCGTACAGTATTTTTACGTTCGTTCTATAACAGACAGGACATTCGCCGCGGCCATGAGCGGTCAATTCGCGGATTCCCTTTCCTCTATGTGCTTTCGACATTTACTTCCCCTCTTCGCTGTCCGCGTCTTTCTTCCTGGCGGCTTTCTTTTCCGCTTTCCTGACTTTCCTGTTTTCCACTTCATCTGTTTTAAGGACATAGTCCACCAGCTCAAGAATCACCATCTCGGCGGCGTCTCCGTAGCGTTCACCCAGCTTGATAATCCGCGTATAACCGCCCGCGCGCTCTTTCATCCGGGGGCCGATCACGGTAAAGAGCTTGTGAACCACGCCCTCATCGTAGAGCCGGCCCGAAGCGATGCGCCGGTTATGAACAGAATCTTCCTTGGCGCGGGTTATCAGTTTTTCCGCGGTCCGGCGGACCGCCAGGGCCTTGGCTCTGGTGGTTTTAATCCGTTCGTAGTTAAAGAGTGATGTTACCATACTGCGATGCAGGGCTTTCCGGTGGGCGCTCATGCGCTCCAGGGGATTAAAGCCTCTTCTATGCTTCATCGTCGTCTTCCTTTTCTTCCATATCCGCTTCGCCCTCACTTGGCGGTATTTTCCCGCTGGGGGCAACCCGCACCGCGTTTCGGAGTATATTCATGTCGGTAATTCCCAGACCAAGGTTCCATTCCTTAAGTTTTTCCTTGATCTCCTGAAGCGACTTCTTTCCAAAGTTCCGCGTCTTGGCAATGTCATCCTCGGTCTTTCGCGTCAGCTCGCCAATGGTTTTAATGTTGGCGTTCTTCAGGCAGTTCGATGAACGTACGGAAAGTTCCAGTTCTTCCACGGGTGTACCAAGAATCTGCCTGATCCGCTCGTCATCGGGATCATCGTCCAAATCGGACCCCAGATTGTTTTCATCAAAGTTGATAAAGACCGAAAAATGATCCTTGGCGATCTTTGCCGCTTCGGCCAGGGCGTCGTCGGGTTTTACCGTACCGTCGGTCCACACTTCAAGTACCAGCTTGTCAAAGTCGCTCCGCTGTCCTACCCTCGTCGGCTCAACGGCGTACTTGACTTTTTTAACCGGCGAATAAATCGCGTCCATGGGAATGGTGCCGATGATGTCGATAAGCCGCTCATTCACTTCCGAAGGAACATAACCGCGGCCCAGGTCAACCTGTATTTCCACTTCAACGCGGGCATTATCCATCAGGGTCATAACGTGAATCCCCGTACTCAACACTTCGACATGGCCTTCCTTGTCAAAGTCATCGCTGCGGACATCCTTTTTTCCGGTCCACTCGTAGAGGATCGTGTTGGCTTCCATATCGCCGGGGAGCCTTAGGCGTATCTGCTTGAGGTTATTGATCACCTCGATGGTATCTTCGACGATGTTGGGTATGGTCGCAAATTCGCTGGAAATAACATGTCCGTTGCCGTCGGCATCGTAACTGGTGATCCGTACGGAACTAATCGCGTATCCCTGTATCGAAGAAAGCAATACGCGCCGCAAGGTGTTTCCCACAGTTGTACCGAATCCCGGTTCAAAGGGAGCGGCGATAAACCTGCCGTAGTTGGGCTTGAGTTCACCGTGCTCAAAGGTTATACCTTTAGGACGCTTTATTCCCTTTAAAAGATTCTTGCGGGCCATGGGGCCTCCTTACTTAGAATAGTATTCGACAATCATCTGTTCCTTGACATCGGCAAGGTCGCTAATGTCGCTCCGCCTCGGCGATACCAGGAATTTGCCCTTCATCGCGTCGGGGTCCAGATGAAGCCAGGGCATAACCCCCGCTTTGCCGAATTCCTTAAGGGCTTCTTTAATCACCACCAGGCTCTTGCTTCCGTCCCTTACTTCGATTTCATCCTCGGCCTTAACCAGGTATGAAGGAACATTGATGCGTTTGCCGTTTACCATAATGTGCCCGTGCAGTACGATTTGCCGGGCCTGGGAACGGCTTGCGGCAAAACGCATGCGATACACAACATTATCCAGTCTTCGTTCAAGAAGTACAAACAGGTTTTCACCGGTAATACCCGCCATACGCAACGCCCGTTCAAAAAACAGGCTGAACTGCTTTTCCTGCATTCCGTAAATTCGTTTAAGTTTCTGCTTTTCGCGCAGCTGAATTCCGTAGTCGCTACGTTTGCCGATCCGGCCCTTGGGATCTTTTCCCGGGGCCGGCCGCTTGCGGTTTACCGCGCATTTGTCGCTTTTGCAGCGGTCGCCCTTGAGCATGAGCTTTTTCCCCTCCGCACGGCAAAGGCGGCACACAGGACCAGTATATCTTGCCATCTATCAAGTCTCCTTACGATTATATGCGCCGCGTTTTCCGGGGACGGCAGCCATTATGAGGAATGGGGGTCACATCATTGATCGACTTAACCTTAATGCCCAGCACGCCGAGCTGACGAATGGCCGATTCACGGCCGATACCGGGACCTTTTACAAAAACATGCACTTCGCGCAGCCCCACCTGGAGCGCCTTTTGGGCGGCCGTTTCGGTAACGGTTTGAGCGGCAAAGGGGGTTGATTTCTTGGCCCCGCGGAATCCCAGGCCGCCCGAACTTGCCCAGGAAATCGCGTTACCCATAAGATCGGTAATCGTCACAATAGTATTGTTAAAAGTCGCCTGAATATACACGTTTCCCTCGTATACCGACTTCTTTTCTTTCCGTTTCTTTGTCTTGGTCGCGGTTGCCACTCAAACTCCTCCAGATTCGCAGTCTTTACTTTCACTATAACGGGTAAAACAAAATTTTACCCTGAACTTATTTCTTTTTACCGGCGACGGTTTTCTTCTTGCCCTTGCGGGTGCGGGCATTGGTCCGCGTCCGCTGTCCCCTCAGGGGCAGACCTTTGCGGTGCCGAAGCCCACGGTAACAACCTATATCCATAAGCCGCTTGATGTTGAGGGCCACTTCGGTACGAAGCCGGCCTTCCACCTTGTAGTCGCTTTCAATAAGCTGGCGCAGGGTATTCAACTCTTCCGGCGAGAGATCGTTGATCAGCCGATGAGGATCGATCCTGGCCTTTTGGCAGATCTCATCCGCGCTTGACCGGCCAACCCCGAATACATAGGTCAGCGCGATATTCACATGCTTGTTGGGGAGGTCAACCCCCGCGATACGTGCCATTCCTTACCCCTGTTTCTGCTTGTGCTTGGGATTTTTGCAAATGATACGGATAATTCCGTTTCTTTTGATAACCTTGCACTTGTCGCAGATCGGTTTTACACTTGTCCGGACTTTCATCCTGTTCTCCCTTAAAATACTCTCCCCGCGGTAAAAGCGCGGGCATCGTCGTTCCGTATGGATTTTACGCGGGTTTAATACCGCAAAGATCCATACACCGCTATAACTTTCCGCCTCAAAAGGCAGAGTATCCGCCTGCAAATGAGCCGAATTCCCCTATTGTAGGGTTTTTCGGCCGTCTTCGTCTATACAGGCGCGCCGGCAAAGCTACAGGTTCCGCCCCCTCAGGCGGCCCTTTCTGGTAAGCCCCTCATGGTGGTGCATCTTCAACAGTCCTTCAACCTGGCTCATGGTGTCCAGATCAACCCCTACCAAAATCAAAAGCGAAGTTCCACCCATCAGGTAGGAGATCGATGAAGGAAACTTGAACAGTATCTGAATTACCGAAGGAATCACGGCGATAAAAGCCAAATAGAGCGAACCGGGCAGCACAATACGGTTAAGTATCCTGGTAAGGTACTCCTCGATGCGTTCGGTCCTGATTCCGGGAATGGAACCGCCGTTTTCGCGGATCTGCTTGGCGATCTCGATGGGATTCAGGCTCACCTGGGTATAGAAGTAGGCAAAGAAGATGATCATCAGCACATAGAGTATATTGTAGAGAAGGCCCCGCGGGTTCAAGGCCTGGGAAACCGCCGCCAGCCATGCCACGTTCCCGCCTACCGTCGAAGCAATCTGTAAAGGAAAGGTAAGAATCGACGAGGCAAAGATTACCGGAATAACCCCCGAAGGATTGATCTTGAAGGGA
>JAITBL010000110.1 GCA_031283575.1 Treponema sp.
TTTGGGACAGCAACCTTAAAATTAGCAGTTTTGCAAGGCTGAAAGCCTGAGAAACTGCAAGAGCCTGTTTCAAAACCGTGCGCGTTAGCGCACAGTCAATTAGTTTTGGAACAGGCTCACTTTACCGTACTAAAAGTTCTGATCGGGAATCGGGAAAAGGCGTGCGGAACGCATCCCGTAAACACCGCGGCGCTTGCCCCGGGGGGCGGGGTATCCCGCGGGGACTTTCATTCGCGGCAGGGTCAAATCCATGCGGAATACGGATATTGTCGTGCTGGGTTTGGGTTCAAACCGGCCGTACGGCGCTTTGAACCCGCACGAACTGGTGTTGTCCGCCGCGCGGGATCTCGGCGGCCTCCTCGGCGGCATGAGGCTTTCGCCGCTTTACCGGACGGCGCCCCAACAGGTAAAGGATCAGGCCGCGTTTATTAACGCGGCCTGCCGCGGTTTCTGGGACGGGACGCCGGAAGCGCTGCTTGAAGCGGCGGGAATGATCGAGGCCCGGTACGGCAGGAACCGCGGCGCGGAACGCCGCTGGGGGGAACGTTCAATGGATATCGACATTCTGCTGTTTGGCGGCCGCGTGATCAATACGCCGCTGCTCCAAATTCCCCACCCCCGCCTTGCCGAACGGCGCTTCGCGTTACAGCCGCTTCTTGATCTGCTGCCGCGGGCATCGGACCCGGAAAGCGGTGTGCCGTACCGCTCGATGCTCGACGCCGTCTCCGGCCAGCATATCGAACGCGTGTAGAGGGAACGCTTGCCGCAGAGCGGATGAGATATGGACCCTTCGCAGCGAATTAAAATGCTTTTAATTTCCCGCCGCGTATGATACGATGTCATGGGGGTTTCCATGAATGAGTTTGTCATCACCGCAACCCGTTCCATGCGGGGCTACGCGAAGCGGGTTGCGGAGTATGTGACAAAGTTTCCCGGCTTTGCGTCCTTTGCCGATTCAATGGATCGCATTGACGCGCTGAAGACCGATCGTTTCGCCGACGGCGAACGGGAGGTCGTGGTCGCCTCTTCCATACGGGGCAGGGACGTGATCCTCTTCGCGAGCTGCGCGCGGAACGAAGCGGGTATCGGCGTGGACGAGGCAAAGATCGAACTGTACAACGCCATCGACGCCTTAAAACGGGCGCAGGCGGGACGCATCATTGTCTTCGAGCCCTTTGTTTCCTGTTCCCGATCGGACCGTACCACCCGCCGCAGCTCGGTAGGCCTTTGGGTTCACCTTAAAATTCTTTCGAGCCTGGGGGCCAGACATTTTGTAACCTACCAGCTTCATTCCGATAAATCAAAAACCATGATAGACCCGACGATCAGCGTTATGGACGACATACCCGCCCTGACCCTGCTCAAACAGCGGCTCTGCGATGTCTACATCAAGAATGTCGATACGCTGATCAACACGGTCCGTCCCAACTGGGCGTTCTGTTCGGTTGACGCCGGCGGCGAAAAGCTGGCCCGCAGATTTTCAAATTCGTTCGGCGTTTCTCTGGTGGTGGCCCACAAACAGCGCGATTATTCCAAATGCAATACCGTGGAGTGTATCGACATACTTTCTTCGGAGCCTATCGAGGGGAAGACGCTCTGGATTGTTGACGACATGATCGATACGGCGGGTTCGGTCACAAGCCTGGTCAACGCCCTCAAGCCGTTCAAACCCGCGGAAATCAACCTTATGGCCGTCCACGCCGTTTTTTCCAACCCGGCGGCGGAACGCCTGCGCCAGCTTATCGATGAAGGCCTGCTGCGCCACATTGTCGTTACCGATACCGTAACCTGTTCCGCCGAAATTGACATTCCCAATCTGGAAGTGGTTCCCTCGACGGAACTTGCCGCCAGAGTAATCAACACGATCATGAATAACGATTCTATGGCAAAGCTGCTGCGTGATTTTAACGCCGAAAAATATCTGGGCGCTCCCGGCCTGTTTAATCAGCAGGGCTCTGGTGAATGCCGGTAGCGCGGATCATAAAACCGCCGCCGGTTAAGGGAATAACGGCGCCCAGCACGTCAAGGGGAACGGCCGTGTCGACGGCCGAAGGAAAGTTCAGTTCAACCGCGACGGCGCCTTCCATAGTTTTTCGCGTATCGTAGCCGACAAGCAAATCAAATACCGTTTTGTCGCTTTCCGCCTGCACGTTGGCGGCGGTTCCCCGCCAGATCACAAAACAGTCACGGTAGAGCAGCGGTTCTCTGGATACTTCCGCGTAGCTAAAACGGTCTTTGAGGTTGTCGAAACCGGGAGTTTCCGTATGGGACTTGAGAAGCCGCGCCTTGTTTTTGATTGCCGTGGAGGCGTTTGATTCCAGTATGCGGTTAAGCAGGCGTTTTGCCTGCTCGTCATGGTAGCTGTTAAAGGCGTCGCGGGCGCCGCGGTATGCCGCCAGAACCTGATCCCGCGTAAGAACATAGCGGAAGGAACCCCCTGTCTCAAGCGGCTCGGAAGTTTCCGCGGCGGCAAGAACGCTTGCCTCCATACCTCCGCGCTGCGGACGGGGAAGCGAACGTACGCCGATAAAAATTCCCGCCGCAACGGCAAGGACGGCAATTAGCGCAAGGGGAAGCGGACCCAAACGGAGGCGGAAGGCGCTTTGGGGAAAAGACGGATAGAGTTTGTCGAGTTTCGCGCCGTCAAGCCATGAGGAAAAATCGTCGGTTCCGCCGTAGGTATGGAGGAGCCTGAGCGCCCGCTTGACGACGGCGTTTTGCGGATCGATATCCTGCACGTCAAGATAAATGTCCAGGGCGCGGTCCGTGTCGCCCCTGCGGAGAAAGAGCAGGGCCATTCCCAACAGGGTGTCGGGGTCCCTCATTTTGATGGTCCGCGCGCGGTTAAAGTAGGTGAAGGCGCCGCCGAAATCCCCCGCGTAAAGGCAGCTTACGGCGAGGATATAATAATAGGCGTGCGATTCCTGGTAACGGAACACTTCCCCCTCAAGGCTTTTGATTGCTTCGCCGTATTTGCCCTTACGCGCCAGAGTGAGAGATCGCTGTAAAAAGGGATCGCTGTTGACGCGCATTGCTCACTTAATTCCGTACTTTGCCTTGAATTTATTTAACACCAGCACAATAGCGGCAAGCTCATCATCGGGAATTTCGCCGGACGCTATGTATTCGTCGATACGTTTAAGCAGATCCCGCAGGGAAACAAGATCGGTCCGTATCATATTGTCAAGATCCGGCTCGCTTTCAGCGCTTTCGCGGATCAGGCGGGAAATATCCACGGGAGTGTTATCCCCGCCAAGAAAGCCGTTTTCGTCTTCCGACGCGAGTACCATGGAAACAAGACGTATCCCGCCTTTTTGAATCGCCGCCGGTTCAAAATAGTAGCAGACGGCCGAATCGCCTATCGAATAAGGAAGCAGGTTAAAATTACGGCCCGCCACATAGTTGTATTTCCAGGGAGTGTCGTTGAGCCGTTTCCAGTTGCCAAAAATTACCTCGTCGGGACGGGTAATATTGTTTCCCTGAATGCCGCCCATCAGCGCCAGAGTGTCGTTTTTTGAAATCCAGTGCGTATCGGTGGCATGGGAATCGATTCTGGTTTCGGAACTAATCTGCCTCTGTTCCGTGGAAAAATGATTCGCCGAAGCTTCCCCCAAACTGGTATCGATTAAAAAGCGCAGGCCGGCCTGTACCTGCTGTTCGCCCCGGTTGGCGATTGATACGGTGATACGCACTCCGTTGGTCAGCGAGGAATCGGCGGTTCTGATAAACGTAAATTCTTCGGTCACCGTTAAAAAAGACGACTCAAAGGTCAGCGCCGGATTGGAAGGGGTGCCGGCAAGACGGGTCCTGAACGCCGACGATTCTCCCATGCGGTAAACACGGTCATTGGCCATAAGGACAAGAAAGCTCGTGCGGGGATCTTCGGACGAAAAGAAGGGCTCGTACTGCTCGCGGGCAATATCGGTCATAAAGTACAGGGAGAAGCGTCCGGTATTCTCGTTGATAACGAGCCTGATCCGGCCGTCGACATATTCGGCGGCGAAAAGGAAGCCTGAAAGAAAAACAAGGAACGCGCAGACGCAGAGCGTTTTTTTTGTTTTCATTGTTTCTCCCCGTTAAGCCTTTTGTTAAGGGTGTTGCTTAGCTCCAGCGCCGCCGCTTTCAGTTCAAGAAGCAGTATGGTACGATCGGCGTCCGTTTTGGGCGCGGAAAAACCTGTATCGCCAAGCGCGGCGGGGTTTTGCCGCATCAGTTCCAGCGCGGCGTTCGCTTCCAGCAGGTCCGTCTCCAGCGCCGTGACGCGCCCCCGTTCTTCGGCGGACAAGCCCTCCCCTCCTTCGATCATTTCACCCAGACGGGCCTGATAGGCCCTGATTGCCTCGTCATAGGTTTTTTCGCGCCGCCGGTATTCTTCCAGCGTCCTCAGCGATTCTTCGTGGCTCCATTTGAGGATGGCCAAAAGCTCCGCCTCCACCTTTTTTTGGTTGATCAAATCAAGGCGGTACTTGGCGGCCTCAAATTTAACGCTCGCCGGATAGCGCTCCACCACGAGGGAAAAAGCGTCGGCGGCTTTGTCGAGCTGGCCCAGGGAAAGAAGACATTCCCCCGCCCAATAATGGGCGGCGGCCTTGCGCGGACCATCCTTCTCCGCTTCGGCGTAACGGGCAAGGATCGCGAAACCTTCCTCGTAACGGCCCATATAGTAGTAGCAGCGTCCCCGCTGATAGGGAATTTCTTCCGTCCGGTAGCTTCCCTTCGCAAGGAGGTCGAGATCGGCGAGGGATTTTTCGTATTCCCCGCCGGAAAGTTCGGCCAGCGCTTTCCAGTAAAGGGCTTCGGCGCCGAGCGCTCTGTTGGCGGCGGCAGTATCCTGCACGGCAAGATTAAGCACGGTGGCGGCTTCCGCGAATTTTCCTTCGCCAAAAAGACTGATCCCCGTTTTGACCAGTTCTTCGGGTTCGGCCCTGCTTTGGGCGGCCAGGGGAAGGGCGAGGACGGTAAAAAAAAGCAGATACCTTACGGTTTTTTGCGGCATTAACTATTCTCCCCTTCGATTTTCGGCATGTTTCGCCCATAATAAAGGGCCGACGGAAATATGGTAACCCTCACGGCGGCCTCTTGTAAAGAAGCTGAAAAATGGTATAATAACACAGGCGGAGATGGACGGCGAAAAATCGGTTGAGGCTCTCATCCAAAAGGCCTATGACAATATGAAGGCCTCTGACGCGGACGGAGCGCGGCTTGCGCTGGGGGAGGCTTTAAAAATCGATTTTGAGCACGCGGAAGTCGTTTACGCCCTCAAGTGCCTTTCCTGGTGGACGGAGCGCTTTAAGCGGCTTGACGAATGCGCCGATTCCTACGATCGGGGGAGCTTTATCCTTTCCCAGTGGAAGAGTTTTTACAGCTTTCTCGATCGTATGGATGTTCAGGAAGGCTTCGATCGCTGTCTTTACGCGGTAAGGTATTTTGTGTTTTCCAGCGCTTTAAGTTCTTTCGCGAATATTCTGGGAGACGGCGAAAACCAGCATGATCCCGGCCTTTTGCTTTTGGCGGGCCGCTGTTACAAGGGCGTGGGAAACTATGACGAAGCGCTCAAATATCTGGAGCAGGCTGCCCGTTTCAAGCGGGAGGACGGGGAAACCCTTTCGGAGCTGGCCGATGTCAACGCCCTGCTCGAGGAGACGCGGGCGGCCAAGGCGCTTTTCAGGGAGGCGTTTTTTGTTGACCCCCAGGGGATAGAACTGCGGAACATGGATTCCGAGCTGATCCTGCGCCTGGCCGACAGGGTGCGTTCCCTGGGATATTCGGGCGCCGAAATGCTTGAATGGATACCGGTGTACGGCGCCCTCTTTGGGGTTTTTTCCGTTAAAAGGGAATTAAAGCTTGCCGAACTGGGAAGGCTCAAGCAGGTAATTTTTACCCTGGAAAACGAGATGAGGAACGGCGCCGGGGGACTGCTTGTCCCACGGCTGATCAACCGCTATCTCTGGCTCATTGACCATTATGAAAACGTTCATGAGGATACGGCCCTTATTGAACAGACCATGTTGAAGATTAAAATAGCGGACCCGGTTCTGTATGATCGATACCGGAACTAAGAAGTGGAGGAACAACAGATGGCTGATGACGCGGAAACGGGAATTACTTCGCCGCTTCTTCAAAAAGTTCAGGAAATGCTCAACGAGGAAAAGTGGACCCGTGCGGCGCTGAGCAACTATTCAACCACTCAATTCAAGGAACTGGACATACTCCTGAAAGAGGCCCAGCAGGAAAAAGTTTACGACGAACTTAAAAAGTTAAGCGACGAACATCTGGTTCATACGAAGAACAGCATCATCGCCCTGTATTTTTCGGGGATGATCGCCCTTTCACGCCAGCTTATTGACGACGCCGTCCTTGTGAACCTTGTAACGATCTTTGTCGATAACCACAAGTGGGGAATCGTCCGTTATCTGTGCGAGGGAATTCTTGAATACGGCGAGAGTAAATTCGCCCTGCGTACCCTGGCGGACTGCTGCAAAAACGAGAACGAGGAAGAACCCATCGTGGGGATATGGGAGCGCCTCGTCAAGGTCGATTACGAGGAAGCCGACATCGCGAAGTCCCTGGCGGAACACTACGAAAAGCTCGGCGCTGTCGAGACGGCCCTTGACTACTACAAAAAGTCCCTGCACCGCTATATCAACAAGGGCGTCTTTACCAACGTGCGGGAGATATGGGCAAAGATCATTGAATTTTGCCCCGACGACATCGACTTCTTTCTGCATGTCGAAAAGCGCATTGCCAAAAATATCAGCGAAGAAAAGGCGGTGCTTCTTCTGCAGGATGTTTATCAGTCATGCAAAAAACGGAACGAAATCGATACGGCTATCGGCCTGCTCAAACTGATTCTGCAGTATGACGCCAGGGACAATCTGGCCCGCAGGGAAATCACCGAATGTTACCGCGTAAAATACGCCGCCCACAGCCAGCTCGAAGAGTATATCCGCATCTCCAACCTTACCCAGGCTTGGCGCAATGTCCGCGAGGCGATTACCGACTTTGAAAAACACATCGCCTTTGACAGGGGAAGCTTCGTCTTTCACCGGACCTGGGGCGTGGGACGCATTTCGTCGATTCAGGGCGATGACATCGTCGTTGATTTCGCAAAAAAACGGGCTCATTCGATGTCGCTGAAGATGGCCGTCAACGCGCTGCAGACCCTTTCCAAAAACCACATTTGGGTGCTCAAGGCGACGCAAAAAAAAGAAAAACTCCACGACCGCGTCAAGGACGAAGTATCCTGGGCGCTGAAAATAGTGATCAAAAGTTTCGGCAATTCCTGCGACATTAAACGGATCAAGGCGGAGCTGGTTCCGTCGGTACTGAGCCAGGGAGAATGGACGGCGTGGAGTTCCAAGGCCCGTGAGATTCTTAAATCGGATCCCGGATTCGGCGTCGCCCCGGACAACATCGATCTTTTTACGGTGCGGGACAGGCCCATCAGCCTTGAAGAAAAGCTCTACAATGAATTCAAGGCCGAGCACAATTTCTTTGACCGCATCGCGACCATCAGGGCCTATGAGGCCCAGTCGGAAACGGAAATCGATTCGGAATTTTTTAACGAGATGTTCGCTTATTTCAGCGCCTGCCTGCGATCCTATACCCAGGTGAACGAACAGGTGATCGCCTCGTGGCTTTTGGCGCGCAATCTCGGTTCGCGGCATCCGCGCCTGGCGGTAAACCTTCCCGATTTTGCCGAACTTTTTTCCAGAATCGACGACCTGAACGGCCTTTTCCTTAACCTCAAAGATTCAAAACTCAGGGAGGAATTTCTCCATCAGATCAGGCTGCTCATTCCCCGGTGGGACGACATTTATGTCAGGCTTTTTCCCCACGCCATGCTTCCCTCAATTATCGTTAGTCTTGAAAAAGAGGGCCGCGATGACAAGATTGCCCAGATGATCCAGAACTGTTACGAAAACTACCGTGACAACCGCGAAGCGGTGGTCTGGTTTTTCCGCAACGTGAAGAAAAACAACTGGTTTGAAAAAGCCGGAATCAGCCTTGAAAAGCGCATCATCACCCTTATCTACATTCTGGACATCAGCTACCGCGACATCGACAACCACCGTGAAACGACGGAAAACCGCAAGATCAACAAGCAGGTGTATACACTGCTTTTCAAGGACGGAGTGCTTGAATCCCTTATCAGGGACGCCGGGGGCGATACGCTGCTGCGTATCTATACCCTTATCGAAGATGTCAAGGATATTGATCCGGCGGACAAGCTCAAGCTGCGTTCGATTATTCAGGAGCGGGACCCGCAGTTCAAGTTTGCCGATGCGGAAAAGAAAACGAGCAGGGCGCTTTTGGCCACCGCTTCCAGGTACGAAGAAAAGAAACAGCAGCTTGCCCGTCTTATGGATGTGGAAGTGCCGGCCAACTCCAAAGAAATCGCTTTTGCCCTTTCGCTGGGCGACTTGCGTGAAAACGCCGAATACAAAGCGGCCAAAGAGCGGCAGGATATTCTCAATTCCACGATTGCCAAACTTAAGGATGAAATCGAACGGGCCCAGATCTTCGATCCCGCCACGGCGTCCGCCGACCGTGTTTCGTTCGGCACCACGGTCATTCTGGAAAACAGTTCCGGCTCGGAAGAAACCTACACCATCCTTGGCCCCTGGGAAGCGGATCCGGAAAACCACGTCATTTCGTATCTTTCGCCTTTCGGGGGCGCCATGGTCAACAAACAGCCCGGGGAACAGTTTGACTTTATTTTTGATCAATCCCGCAGGGAAGACAGTATGTCCTATATCATTAAGTCCATAAAAAAAGCCGAGGCGCATTAGGGGGCATGATGAAGATAAAAAAGATGTCAAAAACAGCTGCGGCGGCGGCAGGATCGAAGAAGGCGGTACTCATACTGTTGACTATCGTTCTTTTCTTTACGGCGCTTTCGCTGGGGGCCCAGGAAGCGCCGAGGGATCTTATCCTTATGGTGGATACCTCGGTCGGAATGTATCCCTATTATACCGAAGTGGGAAATTACCTTACCGGTCCTTTTCTGGCGGAAAATCTTGTCTTTGGCGATACGTTTCACCTGATTTCTTTTGCCGAAAAGCCGCGTTTTGAAATTGCCCGCCAGGTTCATAACGAAGGCGATATCAAGACCGTAAGCGGCAGGATACTGCTGCTCTACCCCGTTGAGCCAAGCGCCGATATAGCCGGCGCCCTGAGTTATGCCGAACGCCAGATCAGGACCATTCCGGGCGGAAGGGCCAGAAAACTGGTTATTGTTTCCGACAAGGACGCCGCTTCCCAGGTTAACGCCGTTTCCGCGCGCTTTAAAAATATCGGGACCGAAGTCGTCTTTTTGCGGGTTCCCCTGCGCGCGGGAATTATGCAGGGGGGAAGCGGCGCGGGCGGCCGGAGCGGCGGCCGTGATCAAAGCGGCGGAACGGCCGGTACGGGCGGCTCCGCCGTACCGGAAAACAACCGTGAGGCCGCCCAAACCGGAACGGACATGGACGAAAGCGCCGGTATAGGCGATAGGGACGAAAGCGGTAACAGCGGCGAAAGCGGCGCGCTTGTTGTCACTCCCCGGGGGCCTGAAACCGGAACGGAAGACGGAAGCGCCGTGACGGGACAGGACGGGACAGGCGGCGCTTTGGCGGCGCTAAACTTCCCCGCCTCTATTCCCCTCCCCTTGCTCGCCGCCCTGGGCCTTCTCCTGCTGTTTGTTGTGATCCTCATCATTGTTCTTGTTGCCCGTTATCTGCGGTCTTCACCCAACCGCGTTATGGCAAGCGCCAGTCTTGACGATACGGCCGCCCGCAACGCGGAATTGCTTAACAGTTTTGCGAGCCAGCAGGCGGCGGCAAAACTCACTCCGCCGCATCGGCGCTATTACCATCACCGTGATGATTCAAGCCAGTTTATGACCAATCCGCCCATGCTTAACCTTTTTGTCGAAGAACAGAATACCGCCATCGGCAGGCGGAATGTGCACGCCCTTAAAAAGGGCAGCACCTTTACCGTGGGCGGCGGCAACTCGGACTTCCTGATCTTTCTGGTGCCCCTGCCCCCAAGGCTGGGCCAGCTTCGCTATGACGGAAACAACTGTACGTTTGTGCCCCTCAAGCCAAAATTCTTTCCGGATATAGGCGGAAACGCCGTAAGCGAATGTATCGGCAAAACAATACGCGTTCTTTCCGACAAAAATTACGAGGTGTTTTTTCACTTTGAACGCTACAAGGATCCGCTGATCATGCTGAACCAGCTGCTCCATTCGATAAACGTTCCCGAGGCGCCGCCAAAAGCCGAGTGAAGAACAACCGCCTTTACGCGGAGGCTCATTCCTGCGGTCCAGATTCCTCCGCGCTTTCTTCCGGTGTTTCAGCGGGAAGCGCCGGAATTTCGGCGGGCGCCTCGGCGGGCATTCCCCACTTTTCCAGCAGCGCGGCTGATTTGCGTGAAAGGCTGCCGTTTTTGGGATCGGTAAGTTTTTGCAGTTCGCCCGCCAGATCACGGTAATCATTGTTGGCGCAGATATCAATGGCATAGGATTTTTCTATCACGCCTCCTCCGGCAAAAAGCCGCGCGGCGAGATCGCGCAGGTTATCCAGTTTCGCCGTTCCCAGATCCTTGAGCAGGCCGTTATAGAGGGCGGTTTGACTGCGCGTCTTCGCCTCGTCCATGGCGGCGATCACGGCGCCGGTGTAGCTTTCGTTCAGGGCAAGGAGCATTTCGGCGGCGCCAATGCGTACGCGGTCCGGGTTTTTCTTTTCGTTAAAAAGATCCTCCAGGGCTTTAACGGCATCCTGGGTACCTATGGCGCCCAGGGCCCTGATCGCCTCGTCCTTGACCGAAGGGACTTCGTCGTTTTCGGCGCGGAAGCGGAGAAAGGGAACGGCGGCGGCTATTTTCCTTTCGGCGGCGGATTTTGCCGCGGCGATACGGCTGCGGTAATAGGAATCGCGGAAGGCCTCGATAACGGCCTCTTCCACCCTTGCCCCCTCAAACGGGGCAAGGGCCCCAATTGCCGCGGAGCGGACATTGGGGTCTTTGGATGAAACGGCCCTGAGCGCGGCTTCCAGGCCCCCTTCGTCGGCGATCTTCGCGATGCTGTCCAGGGCCGCGATACGGAGGGGCGCCCGCTCGTCTTCGCTGTCCGCGATTGTCACAAGAAATTCGACCGCGCCGCCGGAACCTGTCTCGCCCAGGGCAAGGATAATTTCGCGCCGGTTTTCGCCGGCGGGATCACGGTTTTGATAGTAGTCGATAAGAAAAGCGGCCGCGTCCCCCGCGCTTTCGCTTCCGCCGGCGCATCTTCCCATGGCCCGTATCGTTGACGCGAGATAGCGTGTTTCTTCCCCTTTAAGAATGTCCTCGAACGCTTCGGAACAGCCGCCGGCCTGTACCATGCCAAGGTAGTCGATTGCGGCAAGTACCGTTTCGGCGGCTTCATCATCCCGTTCTTCCACCGCGCGGCGGGCGCGGTCTTCGAGGCCTGTTTTTTTTCGTTCGCCAAAATAACCAAAGACGCCGGAAAGAATCGCGCGGTTGCCTGTTTTTTCGGCGAGAAGCTGTAATTCGCCGTCCAAAGGCGTTTCCGCATTTTCACCGGTTTTTTCCGCGCGGAGGGCGCGTATCAGCGAGGAAATCTCCGTATCGGTTCCGTAGCGGATAATGCGGAAACGCTGTTCGTCAAGCGCCGCGTCAGGATTGACGGCGTCTTCCGCCGTTTTTTCGGCGGAAGACGCCGGAAGGTCCTCCGGAACTCCGGAGGCCGTCTGCGCCATAAGCCGCGCGGCGCGGATCAGGAAATAAAAACCCAGGACGGCGATTTTTTTTGTCATCGGCGCTCTCCTCGTATCGTTTTTTATGGCCTTCCCGCCCGCGAATTTCATCATCCGCGGTACGCTTTCAGGAAGGCGTTCTTGAACGCGGCAAAACGCTGTTCCTCAATGGCTTTACGGGCGTCTAAAACCAGTGTATGCAAAAAATACAGATTGTGGTAGCTTGCCAGCTGCGAAAAGAGAATTTCCCGCGCCTTGAAGAGATGCCGCAGCCAGGCGCGGCTGCAGGTTTTACAAACCTTGCAGCCGCACTCCGCGTCAATGGGTCCCATATCGAGACTGTGTTCCGCTTTTTTTATCGAAACAAGCCCCCTGCGGGTAAAAAGCTGGCCGTTCCGCGCGTTACGTGTGGGTAAAACACAGTCAAACATATCGACGCCGTTTTCGATGGCCGCCAAAATATATTCGGGGGTCCCGATCCCCATGACATAACGGGGTTTTTCTTCCGGCAAAAGGGAGGCTGTGTATTCAAGCAATTCAAGAAACACTTCTTCGCTTTCGCCGACCGAAAGACCGCCTATGGCAATGCCCGGCGTATCGGCTTTCAGTATCGTTTCGGCGCTTTCCCGCCTCAGATTCCGGTAAAAATTTCCCTGGACAATGGCGAAGAGCGCTCCCCGGTAACCGTCTTCGCGCTTCCGCAGCCAGGCCGCCTTTGCCCGTTCAAGCCAGATCGAGGTAGTAACAAGGGCCGCTTTCGCTTTTTTTTCCGGTATGCCGAAGGGGGTACAGACGTCAAGCTGCATCTGTATATCGCTGTTAAGGATACACTGTATCTCAACTACTTTTTCGGGGCTTAAAAGATGAGAGGCGCCGTCGATATGGGAACGGAAGCGTACCCCCTCTTCCAGTATCTTTCGAAACGGCGCGAGGGAAAACACCTGAAATCCCCCCGAATCGGTAAGATAGCTGCCCTTCCAGCCGGTCAGCTGACGCAGGCCTCCCGCCGCCCGTATCACTTCGATTCCCGGCCGCAGATACAGATGATAGGTGTTCGCCAAAACAAGACCGAAACCAATCGCTTCGACGTCCTCGTTGGTAAGGGCTTTGACGCAGCCGTTGGTTCCCACCGGCATAAAGACCGGCGTCGGCACTTCGCCGTGGGGAAGGCGCAAAACGCCGGTCCGCGCGCGGGAATCTTTTTTGACTGTCGTAAAAAAAGATTCCCCGCCCCCAGGGGTTCCGCCGCTCATGTTTTTGATCGCCCCAGAAGCAAAAGGCCCGCCGCGCTGCACACCGCTACCGGCAGCCAGGCGCCAAGGACGGGAGCAAGGAGTCCCACGCGCGCGCTCATCATGCTCAGCATTTCAACGACATAATAGATCACCGCCGTTCCCAAACTCGCAAAAAGGCTCATAAGCAGGGTGTTTTTTCTGAAACGCCCTCCCATGGTCAGCGACAAAAAAATAACCACAAAGGAGACGGCGGAAAACGAAAAACGGTGGTAATAATCGGCGAGCGCGCCGAGATAGGGAAGCCCCGCGCGCCTGAGATCCCTGATAAGGAGTTTGGCGTCGTAAGCGTTAAGGTCCGAGGCGGAAACGGCGCTTCGCCTGAAAGTTTCGGGTTCTTCGCGGTATCGCGTAGTCGGCGGCAGGGGCGCGGGCCTGAGATAGGCCTCGCGGTAGGAGTACAGGAGGGCGTCCGACAAATTCCAGAAACCGTTTTCCCAGACAGCCAGGGGGCTTCGAACCATGGAAGCAAAGCTTTTATCGTCGTTAAGCTCGATAATGGTAATTCCGTTTAAATTGCGCGTTTCGGGATCGTAATAGTCCACCGCGTAGATAAGCCTTCCTCCTTCCGCCTTGATCACCACGTCGGAAAGATTTTCTTCGTTGACCCGCCGCAGGAGCGCGTCGGTCAACTGGTTTTTGATTCGCAGGGTGGGAACAACCACGCGGTCTTCAAAAAAGAAGGAGAAAAAAGAAGCCGCAATGCCCGCGGCAATCAGGGGCGCACAGAAGCGCCAAAAGGGAATGCCCGAACCAATCACCATGGTAAGTTCGTTTCCGGCATAGAGGTAACCCAGGGTATACGATGAAGCGAACAGCAGCGACGCCGGCAGGGCATAGATAAAGCTTTTGGGTATAAAGAAAAGCGACGCCCCGAGAATCGCCTGAAGCGAAGAGCCGTTACTGAGGTAACGCACGAGGTGTAAAAAAAGATCGATGAGCAGCACCAGCATCATAAACATGGCGAGGGAAGTAAGAAGCACGGGAATAAAATGTTTTAAAAGATAACGGTCCAGTGTCACGCCCTTATCCTTATAAACGCCAGAATAAAGCCCGAAACAAGGGCCGCCGCGTTGGGAAACCACATCGACCAGAAAGGGGAAAAGCCCATGTCGGTGCCCATGGCCTGGCCTATAAGCAGGGCCGCCCAGTAAAGGGCCGCAATCACCAAACCGATTAAAAAGCCTATCGTTTGGCCGCTCCGTTTTGCCATAAGGCCGATTGAAACGGCAAGAAGAACAAACGACAACGCCCCAAAGGGTATGGCAAATTTTTTAAAATACTCAAGCCGGTAGATAAGGAGGCTCCGGTCGTTTTCAATTTCCCGTACCGCGGCGGCGATGCTGTTGTATTCCGAGGCAAGGGCCGCGGCGCCGTTCCGGTCTCCGCTTCCCTCCCTGATCAAGGCTTCGAGTTTAAGGGCTCTTCCGGCAAGGCGGAATTTTTCGATTTCCAGGGTTTCATACACCGTTATTTCTTTTTGCCGTATTTCTTTTTTGACATCCACCGAACTCATTTCGCGGGGGCCGACATTGTATACCGTTTGAATAATTTCGTCCTGGGGAACAATATAGCGCAGGGAAGAGGACGAGGCGTAATCGTAATCCTCCCGAACGTTTTCTTTGCCCGACTGGACAAAGGCGCTTTCAAGTGAAATGCCTATGTTGCCGCCGCCCAAATCGCTCAAACCGGCGTTTTTTGCCAGAATAAGGCGGCGTTCCCCGCTGCCGGTTCTATCCATGATCAGAACGTCACGGATGACATTGCCCTCAACCGGACCGGTAACCAGCAGCGTATTTTTGAAGCGTTTGATTGAGTTTGCTTCCAGCTCCAGGGCGGGAGTTGAAAAAAGTATGCGCCGGTAGAGCCTTGAAAACTGAACGGTTCCCGCGGGAAGCAGTATGTCGTTGGCGGCAAAAGAAAAAATCGAGATAAAAAGCCCCACCAGCAGGGCCGGCGCGTACACGGAACGGTATGAAAAACCGGAACCGGCAAGGACAAGAATTTCATTATCCGAGCTGAGCCGGCCTACGGTCATGAGGGTTCCGGTAAGGGAGGCGAAGGGAGAAGCGAGGGCGACAATTGACGGCATTGAAAAAAAGATTAAAAGCGCCACCTGGTGCGGGGGGACCCGTTTGGAAAGTACGTCCTGAGCCAGGTAGAGAATCTGGTTTACAAAAAAAATAAAAAAGAAAAAAAGAAAGCAGACCAAAAAAGCAAAAAGGGTTTCCCTGACGATATAGAAAAAAATAATTTTGGGGAAACGCCGTTCCATGCCGTTATACGCTGCCGGTTGAACCGAAACCGCCCTCGCCGCGGCCTGAAGCGGCAATTTCGCCGGTTTCGGTAAAAGCCAGCTGGGGAGCGGGGGCAAAAACAAGCTGGGCTATGCGTTCGCCGTTCCGTATGATACAGTTTTCGCTCCCCAGATTTACCAGCAGTATTTCAAGTTCTCCGCGGTAATCGCTGTCAATGGTACCGGGGGCGTTGATCACGGTAAGGCCTTCCTTCCAGGCAAGGCCCGAACGGGGCCTTACCTGGGCTTCCCAGCCGGCGGGAATTTCCAGCGCCAGGCCGGTGGGAATCTTTGCCCGCTTGCCCGGAGCGACGACGACATCGCCCTCAATACAGGCCGCTACGTCCGCTCCGGCGGCGCCGGAGCTTGCGTAGCGGGGCAGCCGCGCGGCGCCGTTTTTACGGTACACTTTGACCGGCGGGATCAAAACGGAAGAATCGCCTGAAGCGCCGCGCGCCGGACCGCCCATGCTAGAAGCGGCGGCGGTTGTCTCGGGGCGGACGGGAATGACTGCGGTCTCCGCGGTGATCCCCTCCCCCGCCGTAATCGCCTTCGGGAGGCGCCCCGTCGGGATCAACGGCGTCAATGTACGAAAGGTTAAGCCGCCCCATCTTGTCGATTTCCAGCAGCTTGACGGGAATTTCCTGGCCTTCGTGAAGTATGTCCGTTACTTGGGCTATACGCTGCCGCGAAAGCCGCGATATGTGGACAAGGCCTTCCTTTCCCGGAAGTATTTCCACAAAAGCGCCGAACTCCATGATACGCTTGACGACGCCCTGGTATACGCGGCCCGTTTCGGGATCGGAAACAATACCCAGCACGGCCGTTTTGGCTTCTTCGGCGTCTTTGGTATTGCGTCCGTAAATCGTAACGGTACCGTCATTTTCCGTATTGATCGTAACGCTGTACTGCTCGCAGAGCGCCTTGACGTTTTTACCGCCGGGGCCTATCAGCGCGCCGATCTTGTCAACGTCGATTCGGAGGGTCACGATTTTGGGCGCCAGTTCGCTGATGGAACTTGCCGGCCGGCTGATCGTCGCGTTCATGATTCCCAGAATATGGAGCCGCCCCCGCTTTGCCTGGGCCAGGGCTTTCTGCATGATCTCGGCGCTGACGCCGGAAATTTTAATGTCCATCTGGAAACCGGTAATTCCGTCTTCGGTACCGGCGACCTTAAAGTCCATATCGCCCAGATGATCTTCTTCGCCCAAAATGTCGGAAAGCACCGCGTAACGGCCGCCGTCGCTGATCAGGCCCATGGCAATGCCCGCCACGGGTTTTTTCATGGGAACGCCCGCGTGGAGCATGGAGAGTGTTCCGCCGCAGACGCTGGCCATTGAGGACGAGCCGTTGGATTCCATAATTTCCGAAACAACGCGAATTGTATAGGGGAATTCATCTTTTGAGGGAACCATGGGAGCAAGGCTCCGGCGGGCCAGATTGCCGTGGCCGATTTCGCGGCGGCCGGTTCCGAGCCGCCCGACTTCACCCACCGAATACGGCGGAAAATTGTAATGAAGCAGGAAATTTTCCCGCTTGTCCCCTTCGATGTCGTCAAAAATTTGTTCGTCCATCACGGTGCCCAGCGTGGTAACCACAAGGGACTGCGTTTCGCCCCGCGTAAAAAGCGCCGAACCGTGGGTGCGCTTCAAAAGGCCGATCTCGCAGCTGATGGGCCTGATGTCCTCGGTACCGCGGCCGTCAACCCGTTTTCCCCTGTCCAAAATCGACGAACGGAGAATTCCGTATTGCATTTCTTCAAAAAGGGCGTCGAAAAGTTTTTTCTGGAATTCATCCTCAAGCTGCGAGGCGTACTTTTGGGCAAGGGCTGTCTTGACCGCCCCGACCTCGTCGCGCCGGCCTTCCTTCGTGGGTTCGAAACAGGCTTTTTCAAGCCGCGGATAGGCCTCGGCGCGGATGGCGTCAGCGTTTTCCAGGATACGCGTGTCGGGTACGAGGGGAAGCTTTTCCTTTCCCGCGAGCTCCCTGAGTTTTTCCTGAAGGGCGCACAGTTCGGAAATTACCTCCTGGGCTTTCTCGAGCGCGCCAACCATGAGATCCTCGCCGGCCTCGTGGGCGCCGCCCTCAACCATGGTGATTCCTTCTCTGGTTCCCGCGACGACAATTTCGAGCAGGGACTTTTCGATCTCCTCGTAGGTGGGGTTGACGATAAGCTCGTTATCGACCGCGCATATCCTCACTCCGGCAATGGGCCCTCCAAAAGGAATGTCCGAAATGTGAACCGCGGCCGAAGAGGCGATGATCGCCAAAATGTCGGGGGGATTTATCTGATCGGCGGAAATAGTGGTCGGCACCACCTGGATTTCCCGTCCGAAACTTTTGTCAAAGAGGGGCCGCATGGGCCTGTCGATGAGGCGCGAAACAAGAACTTCCTTGTCTTTGGGACGCCCTTCGCGTTTAATAAAGCCGCCGGGAATTTTCCCCGCCGCGTAATATTTCTCGTTGTAGTCAACGGTAAGGGGCACATAGTCAAGGCCTTCCACGGAATCCCGGGAAGCGCACACGGTCGCGATGACCGCCGAACCTTCGTACTGGGCAAAGACCGAGCCGTTGGCCTGCTTTGCGATCCTGCCGGTTTCAAGGATCAACTCTTTACCGGCGATAATATGGGTTATGGTATGCGTCATTTGCGGAGGCCCAATTCCTTGATGAGGGCGCGGTATTTTTCAAGATTTACCCGCTGAAGGTACTTGAGCATACGCCGCCGCTGGCCCACGAGGATTAACAGCCCCCGCTGGCCCGACTTGTCCTTTTTGAACTGTTTACAATGCTCCGTCAATTGGTTGATCCTCTTGGTCAACAGGGCAATTTGAACTTCCGGGGCGCCGGTATCTTTTTCATTTTTACCGAACCTGATGATGGTGGAAGTTACATCTTCTTTGCTTAAAGCCATATATACTCCTATATATCTGCGCGGCATTTTGCCGCGAACGTTCAACCGGAACACTTCCGCTTGAGCGGAGGCGTTTTGCCGTTAATATTTTTACGCGGTATACAAACCGCGGCGGGAAAGTTTTCTTCCCAGCAGCCGTTCCGCTTCCTCAAAGCGGCCGGCGCCGAGGGCGTCCCTGACGCGGCTGGAACTTACCGGTATTCCCCTTTCAAGAACAGGCGCCAGAATTTCAACTTCGATTCCCCGCGCCTCCGCCAGGGCCTTGAAGCCGTCCGTTCCGGTATCGCGGCGGTATCCGCAGTGAAAATTGATTCCTACCGCGGCGTAAGCGGGATCAAGCGAGCGCGAAAGAGCTTCAACAAAGTCCCTTCCGCCCATTTTACTGAAATTTCGCGAAAAGTCAATGATGACGCACAGTTCCACCCCGAACTCTTCAAAAAGGGAGCATTTTTCCTCAAACGAAATGATGTTTCCCCGGTACGAATGGGGACTGATGATTTTTTTGGGGTTTTCACGGAAAGTAACCGCCGCGGGAAGCAATTCGGGCGCCTTGCTCCTGATTCTGTCCAGCAGGGCCTGATGGCCCAGATGCACCCCGTCAAAAACACCTATGGTAAGGGCCGTCTTTTTACCGGGGGAGGGCGGAGCGTCTGCCAGGGTATCCCAGTCAAGGCAAGTCATGTCCGCTCCCCGAC
This sequence comes from Treponema sp., assembly GCA_031283575.1. GTDB lineage: Bacteria > Spirochaetota > Spirochaetia > Treponematales > Breznakiellaceae > JAIRYT01. Next base: position 18,939 of record JAITBL010000110.1, read on the forward strand.
AAAAGCGTAGGTCCAGCGGCCGTTCTTTTTTTCGATGATGGCGGCCGGCTTTTCGGGACCCGCCGTTTCGGGACCGAAGAGGGCGAGGGAGTTGACGCCGGAGGAAACGGCCTGTGACAGGCCCTGATCGCCGCCGATCAAATCCGCCGGATTCTTCCCCACGGCAAGGGACGCGGCGGTCGGGGCGTCTACCGAAACGCAGCTTATGCCCAGACCGGCCAGGACGTTCCTGTCCACCGGCCTCAGGTTTTCCCGCAGTGCACGGTACTCCCCGCCGCCGGCCTGGGCATCGGGGGCCTCAACGGCGCCGGAAAGCGAAAAACAGCCGACATCGGTACGGGTAAGTTCCCCAAGGCGGGCGCGGGAAGCGCAGCTGAGCGCGAGGTCCCGCGCGAGGGAGCGGATGTAGGTTCCCGCCGAACAGTGTACGGCAATTTCGGCACAGGGACTCTCAAACGAAAGCAGCGTGATGCTGTGAATAGTCACCGGCCGTTTTTTCATTTCCGCCGTTTTTCCCGAACGGGCTATTTCGTGGGCCCGCCGGCCGCCGACATGAATTGCCGAGTAGAGAGGCGGCGCCTGTTCGATTGTTCCGCAAAAATGGGGAATCGCCGCTTCCAGGGCGGCGCGATCGGGCGGCAGGGCGCTGGCGATCACGGTTCCTTCGGGATCGAGGGTGTCGGTTTCCTCGCCAAAACGTATCAGGGCGCGGTACTTTTTATCGCAGCCGGTAAACCATGGCGAAAGCTTGACCGCCCTGCCCGCGAGAACAACGAGGAGTCCCCGCGCGAATTTATCGAGTGTTCCCGTGTGGCAGATTTTGCCCGAGCCAAAGGCTTTTTTAAGGGGAATAAGGCTTCCAAAAGAAGTAACGCCGGCTTTCTTATTGAGCAACAGGTACCCGAACGTTGTTTTCTCCGTTGTGGACGTTTTCCCCGCCGTGTTCAACAAGGGCATCGATTTTCCGTATCATGTCAAAGCCTTCCCTGATTCCCAAATCGGCGTGAAAGCGGAGACGCGGCGTGGAACGAATGTGCATAATCAGAGCCAGCTGGGCCTGAATAAAACCGGCGGCGCTTTGCAGTCCCGCCACCCCCTTGCCAAGGCCTTCTTCCGTTTTATAACTCGATACAAACACATCGGCGCAGGAAAGATCCCGCGACACGTCGACGCGCGTTACCGAAAGAAAAGTATCGACACGGGGATCTTTAATCTTTCCGCTCAGAATCAGTTCCCCGATCTTTTCCCGCATCAGGGCGTCAATCCGCTCAATCCGGTGTTCCATTTTCCTACGCGCCGCTTCCCGTTTTCTGTTCAACGCTGTCCAGTTTGCGGGCAACCTGGACGACCTCGAATATTTCGAGCTGATCCCCGACCTGTACCGTGTCGAAGTTTTCGATACCCAGACCACATTCAAAACCGGCGGCAACATCGCGGGCATCGTCCTTAAAGCGCCTGAGGCTGGAAATTTTCCCCGAATGTACGACGATGCCTTCGCGGATCACGTTGACCTGGGCGCTGCGTTTGATCGTTCCGGTAAGCACGTAGATACCGGCGATAGTTCCCGCCTTGGGTACCTTAAAGATATTCCGTACTTCCGCCGTGGCGATAACGTCTTCCTTGCTGTCGGGCTTGAGCATGCCTTCGAGCGCCCGCTCGATTTCTTCCACCGCCTTGTAGATAACGTTGTACTTGCGGACGTCGACTTTCTCCTGATCCGCCAGCGCCTTTGCCTTGGGCGTGGGCCGTACGTTAAAGCCGATAAGAATCGCGTTACTGGCAATAGCCAGATCAACGTCGCCTTCGTTGATCGCGCCGGGGAGGGCCTGGATGACATTGACGCGCACTTCCCTGTTGGAAAGTTTTTCCAGACTGGAACGCAGCGCTTCGGCGGAACCCTGAACGTCGGCTTTGATGATCACTTTAAGTTCCTGAATGGCCCCTTCGTTGATCGTATCGTAAAGGTTGTCCAGGGTCACTTTTTTGATATGTTTTGCGTCCTCAAAACGCTTGAGTTCCTGCCGTTTGGCCGAAACGCCGCGCGCGTTCCGCTCGTCTTCCACTACCTGGAAGGGATCGCCGGCGTTGGGAATTCCCTCGAAACCCAGAATTTCCACCGGCATGGCCGGCGTCGCTTCCTCAACGCGCTCGCCGCGATCGTTAAAGACGGCGCGGACCTTGCCCGGCCATACGCCGGCCACGAATGAGTCGCCTATTCTGAGGGTTCCCTTTTCGATCATCACCGTGGCAACCACGCCCCGTCCGTGATCGATACGCGATTCAAGAACCTTGCCTTCGGCGCTGCGGTTAAAATTCGCTTTAAGATCCAGAATCTCCGCCTGGAGCAGAATTGCTTCGATAAGTTTACCTATGCCTTCTTTTTTGAGGGCCGACACTTCGACAAAGATCGTCTGTCCTCCCCAGTCTTCGGGAATAAGGCCCTGCTCCGAAAGCTGGGTTTTTACGCGGTCGGGGTTTGCTTCCGGTTTGTCGATTTTGTTGACGGCGACGATGATGGGAACGCCCGCTTCCCTGGCGTGGGTGATTGCCTCCAGCGTCTGGGGCATGACGCCGTCGTCGGCGGCGACAACCAGTACTACGATGTCGGTAACCTGGGCGCCGCGCGCGCGCATACGGGTAAAGGCTTCGTGGCCCGGCGTGTCAAGAAAGGCGATGGAGCCTTCCGGCGTATCGACCATGTAGGCGCCGATATGCTGGGTAATGCCGCCGAATTCCCCCGAAACAACGTCGGCGCTGCGGATCGCGTCAAGCAGTTTGGTTTTACCGTGGTCAACGTGACCCATAACGGTAACCACCGGCGGCCGGCGTTCCATAGTCGCTTCGTCATCGGAACCGGTGTCGATAAGCGTTTCATCGTAAAGGCTTACGATTTTTACCTCGGCGCCGAATTCGGAGGCGAGGATGGTCGCCGTATCGGCGTCGATCTGCTGGTTAATCGTCACCATCATGCCCATGCTCATCAGCTTCTGGATAAGGTCCGAAGCTTTAAGGTTCATTTTGCGGGCAAGTTCCGAAACCGAGATCACCTCCATGATGTCGATGGATCTTGGCACGGGATTGGCCACATGGGTAATTCTTTTTTTGGTCTGAAGGAGTTTTTCCTCCATCTCCTGTTCTTTGCGCTGATAAACGGTTCTTTTTGCCTTAAAAGATTTTTTTACCGGCCCCTTGCCGTCAAGGGGAGGCGGGGACGCGGAGGCGCCAAAACCCGGCCTGCCCCCGCCGCCGCGCGGTGTAAAACCCGTGCGCCCCTGTTGGCCGAAACCCGGCCGGCCGGTCTGACCGGGCTGTCCCGGACGCGGAGGGCGGGAAAAACGGCCCTGGCCCGGACCCGATCCGCCTGTCCCCGCAGGCCGCGCGCCTGCGGGCCCCGAGGGTCTGTCACGCTGTCCGACGGGACGGCCCCCTACCCTGCCCGCGGCGCCCTGGGGCCGCTGTCCGTATGGTTCGCCCACCGGCCGGCCGCCCACCTTGCCCGCGGCGCCCTGGGGCCGCACGGTGATAGGCATGGAAACGGGTTTCCGCTGCGCCTGTTCCGGTTCGACGCGGGCGCGGGGAGGCTCCTGAACCTGGACAACCACTTTGGGCGGTTTTTTAACGGGAACGGGGACAGGGGGTTTCTTTTTGACGACCACCACTTTGCGGCGTTCCGCGCTTTCGATTCTGGGCGCCGCGTCGTCGTTTTTCGACTTGGCGCGCTTGATGAGTTCGACTTTGGGTTTTTGTCCGTTTTCCTCAGCCATTTTCTTCCTTGCTATTCTTCGCTATTCTTCGTATTCAAAGCTTAACCCTATGCCGCAATTGGGACAATTGGTCATATCGACGGTAATTTTGGCGCCACATTCGGGACACTCGTACTCTTCGCTTTCGCTCTCCGTTTCATCGGGAACGCCGCCGGGAACAAGGTTCTTTTCAGTTTCGGCTTCGGCTTCCGCGCTTTCTTCGTCCTCGACGATTTCCACATACTCCTCAATGAGCTTGCGGAGTTCGGCAATCTGGCTTTCGGTAACGCCTTCGAGTTTGGCAAGTTCTTCTTCGGAAAGTTCGAGGAAATCCTGGATAAAGTCGATTTCTTTGGCAAGGAACGCGTCGGCGGTTTCCCTGGCGATGCCGGGGAGTTCCGCGATACGGGAAATTTCTTCCGAATCACCGAAGAGTTCCGAAACCGCCTTGCGGGATTCACTGGCGATATCCATTTCCTCAAACTGGGCGTCGGTTTTAACGTCGATGTTCCAGTCAACAAGGCGGTTGGCAAGCCTGACATTAAGCCCCTGTTTTCCTATCGCCAGCGAGAGCTGGGTATCGGACACCACGGCCAGCGCCTGATGCTTGGCCTCGTCGAGAATAATCACGTCGCGGACTTCCGCGGGAGAAAGGGCGTTTTTGATAAAGCGCCGCGGATCGGGATCGTATTTGAGAATGTCGATCTTTTCGCCTTCAAGCTCGCGGATAACCGCCTGAATCCGCACGCCTTTAAGTCCCACGCAGGCGCCGACAGGGTCCACATCCTCACGGTTGGAATAGACGGCAAGTTTGGTACGGTATCCCGCCTCGCGGACAATTTTATGAATCTCGACGGTTTTGTCGTAGACTTCGGGCACTTCAAGTTCAAAGATCGCGCGGACAAAATCGGTATGGGTTCTGGAAAGCACGACCTGGAGACCGGCCGGCGTTTTGTTTACTTCGGTGATGAGCGCCTTGATGCGGTCATTGACATGATACAGTTCGCGGGGCGACTGGAATTTGCGGGGAAGTATCCCCTCCAGTTTTCCCAGATCAACATAGATTGTGCCGTTCCGTTCCCGCTGATAGTAGCCGATGATGATCTCGCCGACTTTGTCCTTAAATTCGGAATAGAGGCTGTCCTTTTGAATTTCCCGAATTGATTGATGGGCGGTCTGCTTGGCGCTCTGCACGGCGATGCGGTCAAAGTCCCTGGGGTCCACTTCGATAAGCAGCTCGTCGCCCAGTTCCGCGTCGGGATTTAATTCCCGCGCCTCCTCAATATCAATTTCGGAAACAGGATCGTACACTCCGTCAACGATCCTTTTTTGGGCCAGAATCGAAACCGTTTTATTGTCTTCGCTAAAGCGTACAATGGCGTTCTCCGCGTTGCCGAAGCGCCGTTTGTATGCCGCGATAAGCGTGTTCTCTATGGTTTTGAGGATCAACTCTTCTGAAATTCCCCTGTCCTGAATGAGCTGGGTTATCGCATCCGACATGTCAGTTGCCACGCCTACCTCCTCGACTCTTTTGTTTTGGGAACAAAGTTGTGCCCCTGCAATTTTGCCTTGCCGATCACGGCAAAGGGAATAAAACGCGCCGCGTCATCCCCGTCTTTCAATTTCAATTCGATACCTTCTTCGCCGGCGCCTGCCAGAACACCCGTTTCCCAGCATGAAAGATCGCTCCGGTAACAGGCAAGTTCCTGCCCCAGATAACAGCGGAATTCCGCCCCCTCCCTGATCTGCCGGTCAAGGCCGGGAGAACTTAATTCCACCGAAATATCCGGAGGGGAAGGCCGGCCCGCGGCGGAAGGCGCGCCTTCCAGAAACAGTTCCAGG
>JAITBL010000021.1 GCA_031283575.1 Treponema sp.
GACTGTGCGCTAACGCGCACGGTTTTGAAACAGGCTCTTGCAGTTTCTCAGGCTTTCAGCCTTGCAAAACTGCTCATTTTAAGGTTGCTGTCCCAAAACTGAAGTTTTGGAACAGCCTCGATTAACATAAAATATCGTCACTCCATATAAATGACCGGGCAAACGATGGATGAGCCGGCATTAATCGGTATAAAAAAATTCCGCCAGAGTTCCTTCAAAGGCGGTTTTGTCGACGCAGGTTTTCCGGGAAAGGCACACTGTTTTAAGGCTTTTGCAGTCTTTAAAAGCCCTTTTTTCGATAACAGTAACGCTGTCGGGCATGGTTATGGACCGCAGGCTGGTACATTTGCAAAATGCGCCAAACGCGATGCCGGTAACCCCATTGGGTATAATTATGGATTGCAGATTGATACAATATAGAAACGCACAATCGCCGATAGCGGTAACATTGTTGGGTATGAAGTATTCGGCGCCTTCTTTCCCGACGGGACAACATAGTATCCGGCTTTTATGTTTATCAAAAAGAACACCGTCAACAGCGGTAAAATGGGGGTTTTCCGCGTCTACCGTAATGGTACTCAGATTGGTACAGCCGGAAAACACCGTATAATTGATAACGGTAACACTGCCGGGTATGGTTATGGATTGCAGACCGGTACAATCGGCAAATGCACAATGCTCAATAGCGGTAACCCCGGCAGGTATGGTTACGGATTGCAGGTTGGTACACCCGCGAAACGCCTCCTCTCCGATGCTGATAACTCCTGCGGGCATGGCTATAGATTCAAGACCTTCATAACAGGAAAATGCGTGATTCCGGATAGCGGTAATTCCCAGATTACCGGGTATGGTAACATTTCTGCGGGAACCACGGTAGGTAACCAGGACCTCGTCCCTGACAACAAAGTTCTGATTCCCCCCAATTCCTGTCTCACGATCGTGCCGGCCTGTTTTTTTCACTCTTTGTCCCATGTCAAAGATACCTTCCCATCAATACTGGTTTATCTGTGTATACAGATAGCGGCAGTTTATCACTGTTGATCTGTCATAGAGCGATAGAGTATTGTCAAAGGTCCGATCAAACATAACTAATCCGAAGAATATTTGAAGTTCGTACTGTGAGACGAAAAAATCCGCTTTCCTGAGCAAGCCTGCCTGAAGAAAACTTCCCCCAAAAGGGCGGTCAGTTCTTCAAACATCCTGTAATCCTCCAAGCACAAGGCCGCGGCGCTTTAGTTTTTGCGAAAAATGCCGGACACCCCCTCCCTCATGAACGAATCTCGGCGAGGGCCTTTTCCCGCGCCGCGATGACGCGGTCGCACAAGCTGTCGAATTCAGGATCGTCGGTTTGGCAGTCTTTGTGGGCGAGCAGGTAGTTGACGGTTTCCCTTATGCCCTGATCAAAGCGGATGCGGGAAACAAAGCCGGGTACGAGGCGTTTGAGTTTGGTGTTGTCGAAGACGACCGACGCCGCCTTGTCGCCGAGGAGGCCGCCCTCAAAATCATAATCGCCCGCGGCGGCGAGGAATTCGCTGGAAACGTGGACCGCTTTGAGCGGTTTGCCGACGGCGCGGGCGATACACTCGTATATCTGGTTCCAGGTGAGGGTTTCATCGCCGGTAATCTGGACGGTTTCGCCGAGGGCGTGGATGTTTCCCACCAGGCCGGTGAACGCGCGGGCGAAATCCCTGCTGTGGGTCATCGTCCACAGGCTTGTTCCGTCTCCGTGGATGATGACCGGTTTTTCTTCCCTGATGCGTTTGACGACCTGCCAGGAGCCGTTATGGCCGTGAACGCCGAGGGGAACTTTACGCTCGTCGTAAGTGTGGCTGGGCCGCACTATGGTGACCGGAAAACCTTCTTCGCGGTACGCTTTGGCAAGATACTCCTCGCAGGCGATTTTTTGCCGTGAATAATCCCACAGGGGATTGGAAAGGGGAGTGGCTTCACTGACGCGGTAGTCTGACAGCGGTTTTTGATAGGCCGAAGCCGAACTGATGAAGAGGTACTGGGCCGTCCGGTTTTTGAAGAGCCGGTGATCCCGCAGGGCCTGTTCGGGGCGGTAGGCGATAAAATCGGCCACGGCGTCAAATTCAAGGCCGGCGAGTTTTTCGGCGATTTCACTGCCGTCAATGTCGCATCTGATTTCGTGAAGTCTGCCGGCCCTGGCCGCTTCTTCCACAGCGCCGCTTTCGCCGGACACGGAAGCCCAGGAAGACAGGGGCCGCGTACCGCGGTTGAGGAGCCACAGTTCCCAATCCAGTTCCAGAACCCGTCGTGAGATGGCGGCGCTGATCGTGCCGGTTCCGCCGATAAAAAGCAGTTTCATGGGTGTAATTCCTCCGCACCGATAGATCTGATACGCAGCGGTACCACCGAGCCCGCGCCGAAAACGGCGTCCATAATTTTACGGTAATTTTGCAGGGCGGTGCGCGGTATGTAGGCGGCGATCGTTCCGGCAAAACCGCCGCCGTGAATGCGGCAGGCGCCAGGGGCGGCCGCTTCGGCGCGCAGGAAATCACGGGTTAAAACAAGAGCGAGGGAAGCGCCCTGTTCCCTGGCATTGTGGCTGGAATAGACATTCTGCAGCAGCTCCCAGGAAGAATGGCCGGACTCATTGACAAGGCGCAGGTATTCGCCAACCGCGTCCCGTTTGGAAGCGGGTCCCTGGGCGGCGTCGAGTTTTTCGAGCGCGGCGGTCATGGCGTCGACCCGCTGGTTTTCGTCAAAAAAGTGAAGCGCGCGCAGGAGGGCCCTGTCGCCGCATTCACGGCGGATTTCGGCGGCTTTCGCCTCGACGGTTTCTTCGTTACATTCCCGCAGAACTTCCCTGCCAAAGAAGGCGGCCACCGATTTCATCTCCGCGGGAATGGCCGCGTAGTCGGGCGTAAGATCGGCGTGGCTTCCCCGTGTGTTGACCACGCAGAGGGCGTAACCCACCGCGTCCAGATCAACATTGATCCGCCTTACCAGCGGCCTGACGGGATCGGCAAAGTCAATGGCGACGGCGCCGCCTGAAGCGCAGGCCGTCTGATCCATAAGGCCGCAGGGTTTGCCGAAGAAAACATTTTCGGCCTTCTGCCCGATTTGGGCGATTTCGAGAGCGCTTCGGCTGCCGCCGCCATAGAAGGTATCGAAGATGCGGCCGAGGAGCACTTCCACCGCGGCCGATGAGGAGAGCCCCGAACCGGCAAATATCGTAGAGTCCGCGTTTATGCTTACACCCCCTACCGGTACGCCGCGGGCGCTCAGTTCCGCCGCGATGCCCCTGACAAGCGCCTCGGTGGAACCGTACTCTTTTTTGTCCGGCCGGAGTTTCGTCAGATCCACTACGACATCGGGGTAAGCGGTGGAACGGAAAAACACCCGTCCGTCACCGCGTTTTGCGGCGACGGCGGCCTGGTCAAGCTGTATCGAGGCGGCAAGGACTTTTCCCCTGTTGTGATCGGTGTGGTTGCCGCCCAGTTCGGTACGGCCCGCCGCGGTAAAGAGCCGCAGATCCGCGTCCTCTCCGGCGCCGGAATCGAAGGGAAAGTTTTGAGTCAGGGTGATATAACGGCGCCGCCCCTCATCGGCCCCTTCGCCGCCGTAGAGTTTTTCAAAAAGGTTACGGACTTCCGCGCTGGACTCCCGCAGTTTTTCCAACAGCTGTTTTTGTTTCATCCGCTTCCCCTCTTACCCCAATTCGCCCGAACGTTTCCAGGCGGCTTCCACGGCGGAAATAACGGCGCCGCGGAAACCGGCCTGTTCAAGAACGGCGACTCCGGCTATGGTCGTGCCTCCGGGGCTCGTGACCATGTCTTTGAGTTCACCGGGGTGACGGCCCGTTTCGAGGACCATGGCGGCGGTTCCCATAACGGTCTGGGCCGCGTAGCGCAGAGCCTTGTCGCGGGGAAGGCCGGCGAGTACGCCGCCGTCGGCGAGGGCCTCAATAAACTGGCACACATAGGCGGGGCCGGAACCCGAAAGGCCGGTAACGGCGTCCATGAGCCGTTCGTCAATTTTGTCGACAAGGCCGGCGCTTCCAAGAATTTTCAGGAGGGTATCCAGTTTGTCCTGCGGCAGTTTGCCGGAGGCGGCGATGGCAATGCATCCCCTGGAAATAAGGGCGGGCGTGTTGGGCATGATCCGCACGGTGGGTACCGAAGCGTGGGGCGCCATAGCGGCAGGCACCTCGGTACCCGCGCCGCCGATTATTGCCTGTATCTTGTTGATTGACCAGCCCGCCGCCATGGAGACCAGCACGGCGGGGTCGCCTTCGGCTATGCGTTCCCGCAGGACCGGGGCGATTTCGGCAAGCACCGTGGGCAGTACCTGGGGCTTTACCGCGAGGAAGACATACTCGCCGGTTTTTACCGCCTCCAGATTGCTGGTGAATACCATGGCGCCGGCTGCCTTGGCCGCCGCGCGGGCCCTGGACTTGTCCGTATCGGCAAAACCGATCTGGTCTCCGCCTATAGCTTCCGCCGCGCCCTTCATGAGGGCGCTTCCCATGTTTCCCGCTCCGATGCAGGCGATTTTCACTTTCATGACGGTATTATAACACAACTCGGCGGGGAAGTCATTCGGGAATAAACGCGGTGCCCTGCAGTACGCCTTGCGCCAGCGCTTCGAGCGCGCGGGGCTTTCCGCCATGGGCGAGGATCAGGGGGATGCCGTAGGCGAGGGTACGTTCGGCGGCGTCAAGTTTGGTCACAATGCCTCCGGTGCCGAACTCGCTTTTTCCCGCCGTGTTGACGGCGGCCCGCGCGGCGGCGATATCCCGCACTTCCGTTACCAGAACGGCGTCGCCGTGTTCTTTGGGGTTTTTATCGTAGAGCCCGTCAATGTCGCTAAAAAGGATGAGGAGGTCGGCGCTCCACAAAATGGCCGACTGGGCGGCCAGGGTGTCGTTATCGCCGATTTTGATTTCTTCTACCGATACGCTGTCGTTTTCGTTGATGATCGGGACTATGCCCTCGTCGACAAGAGTAAAGAGCGTGTTCCGCATGTTGAGGGTACGGGTGTTGTCGGCAAAGTCGTCCCGCGTCAAAAGAATCTGGGCGATGTGTATTCCCCGGGGAGTAAAGGCGTTTTCCCACGCGTGCATAAGTTTGACCTGGCCGACAGCGCAGAGGGCCTGCCGGTAGTGCAGATCGCGTTTGCGGGCCCACTTGCCCATGGCGGAAAGGCCGGCCACCTGGGCCCCCGACGAAACGATAACGAGTTGTTTCCCCTGTTTGACGAAGGCCGAAGCTTCTTCGGCAAATTCGGCAAGGAGGGCGGCGTTGATTTTGCCGTCTTTGGCCGCCAGGGTGTTGGAGCCGAATTTGACGACAATTTTGCGGGCATTCGCGATTAACCGGGGTATCACGGCTTTTTACCGGAAGTAATGTCCGGCCATTTTGGGCTAAGCTTGAGCCGCAAATATGAATGAAAAACCACAAAGGCGCGCAAAGGCGCACGAAGGAAGGAGAAATGAGCCTCCGCGGGGCAAGCCCCGCGGTATCTTAGGCGTTGCGTTGGTTTGAACGGAGGCTCGTTCGAGAGGAAGTTTATAATACCGTCTGGTTTAATACCAAATTTTTGCAAGCG
>JAITBL010000028.1 GCA_031283575.1 Treponema sp.
TTTTGGAACAGCAACCTTAAAATTAGCAGTTTTGCAAGGCTGAAAGCCTGAGAAACTGCAAGAGCCTGTTTCAAAACCGTGCGCGTTAGCGCACAGTCAATTAGTTTTGGAACAGGCTCTATTGATCGGGGTATATCGATGAGTTTGTATTGGAGCAATACGGTCCGCGGTCTCGTTCCCTATGTCCCCGGGGAACAGCCACGGGATCGCGCGTTCATTAAACTGAACACCAACGAAAACCCTTACCCGCCGTCGCCCGCGGTCATTGAGGCCATAGAGGCGCTGCTCGCCGGCGGCGGCGAAACGCTCAGGCTCTATCCCGATCCGCTCTGCATGAAACTGCGCGAAGCCGCCGCGCTCGCTTACGGGGTAACGCCGGCCAATGTGTTTCCCGGCAACGGTTCCGACGAAGTGCTCGCGTTTGCCTTTCGGGCTTTTTTTGAAAGCTCGGCGCCGATTCTTTTTCCCGACATTACCTACAGCTTTTATCCGGTGTACGCCGCCCTGTGGGGCATACCCCATAAAACGATAAGACTGGCGGATGATTTTTCGATTAATCCGCGGGAGTATGACGATTCCGCGGGCGGCGCGGTAATTGCCAATCCCAACGCCCCCACCGGCCGCGCCCTTTCCCTGAGGGATGTGGTAAGCATTGCGGACGCTCTGGAAAAACGCCGGAAGGTGTTAATCGTTGATGAAGCCTACGCCGCTTTCGGCGCCGAATCCGCCGTAAGCGCTGTCGGGGATCATCCCAATCTGCTCACCGTTCACACGCTTTCAAAATCCGCTTCCCTCGCGGGACTGCGCGTCGGTTTTGCCATAGGAAGCGAAGCGCTCATCGAAGGGCTTTTCCGTGTGCGCGATTCGTTTAATTCGTACACGCTGGACGCGCTTGCCCTTGCCGGCGGCGCGGCCGCGCTGCGGGATCGGCCGTATTATGACGCGCTTGCGGCAAAGGTAACGGCAACCCGCGGCCGCGCCTCGGCCGCGCTTGCCGCGCTTGGTTTTACCGTTATTCCGTCAAAGGCAAATTTTTTGTTTATCAAGCCGCCGCGTTTTGAAGGCGGAACCGCCGCGGAGGGCGTTTCCGCCGGCGCGCGGTTCCTCGCCGCCCTGAGGGAGCGCGGAATTTTGGTGCGGCATTTTAACAGCCCCCGCACTGCCGATTATGTGCGGGTAAGCGTGGGAAGCGACGCCGACATGGAATCGTTTCTTGCCGCCTGCGGGGAAATTACCGCATGAGAATAATCACTTCCGCCGAATTTGACGGCTACTGGAACAGCGGCGAAAACCCCGCCCGCGCGGGCGGGATGTTTTCTTTTGGGCCGGTCGAGTCGGCGGTCAACGAAATTCTTGCCGCCGTTTTTGCGGACGGCGACAATGCCCTGCGCCGCTATGCGGCGCAATTCGATCGCAGTTCCCCCGAAAAGCTTGAAGTTCCCGGGGAGGCGGCGCGGGCGGCCTGGGAAAAACTCGGGGCGGAAAACGCCGGACTTTGCGCGGCGATAGAATTGGCCGCGTCCCGTATCCGTGATTTTTCCGTTCTCCAGCGTAAACAGTTTTTTGATTTTGAAAGTGAAACGGCGGACGGCCTTGTCGCCGGTCAGCGGATAATTCCCGTAACGCGGGCGGCGGTCTATGTCCCCGCCGGACGCTTCCCGCTTTTTTCGTCGGTGCTGATGGGGCTTATTCCCGCGTTTACCGCCGGCGTGGAAGAGACGGTGTTTGCCTCGCCCCCCATGGAAGACGGCCTTCCCGATTACCGCATACTTGCCGCTTCCCATGCCGCCGCGCGCCTGTGCGGCAAAGAACGCCTGCGTATTTTTGCGATGGGCGGCGCCCAGGCGATTGCGGCGCTGGCTTTCGGTACGCAGAGCGTGCCGAAAGTTGATGTTATCGTGGGGCCGGGGAACAAATATGTGGCGGCGGCAAAGCGCCTGCTTTTTGGCGAAGTGGGAATTGATTTTATCGCCGGTCCCACCGACGTGCTTGTCATTGCCGACGGCAGCGCCGGTAAAAGCGGCGCCTATACCGCGGCGGAACTGGCGGCGTCCGACATGCTTGCCCAGGCGGAACATGATCCTGACGCGGGCCCGCGGGCCCTGGTGAACAGCGGGGAACTTGCCGCCGCGCTGGAGGCCGCGCTGGAGAAACAGCTTCGCGCGCTGCCGGAGGAATCGCAAAAGACCGCCCGCGCTTCACTCGAAAAATCCGGGGTGATCATTGTGTACGGGACCCGGGAGGAAGCGGTGCGCGCCGCCAACATCATTGCGCCCGAACATCTGGAATTGCAGGTTTCCGGCGCGGATGCCTGGGCGCCGTTCCTTAAAAATTACGGCTCGCTTTTTATCGGGGGAGAAGCGGCGGAAGTGCTTGGCGATTATTCGGCGGGAATCAACCACACCCTTCCTACTTCGGGGAGCGCGCGTTTTAGCGGCGGCCTTTCGGTGCGGCATTTTCTTAAAACGGTGACAACCCTGCGCAGTTCCGGCGTTCCCGCGGCGGCCCTGGGGGCGGCGGAGATGCTTGGCAGGGCGGAGGGTCTGTCCGGCCACGCGGAAAGCGCCGCTCTTCGCCTGCGCAAAAGCTGAAGCGCCGATACATGAAAATTGGATCCGTGGCCGATCATCGGAGCAGGGAAGGCGGCGCCCTTGTTTACCCCGTTTATTCCCGCCGTTCAGGGGGGCTTTCGGCCGGCGTAAATCTGTTTCCCGATCACAAACTCTGTTCCTTCGACTGCCCCTACTGCGAAGTTTTTCCGTTTGAAAGTTCTCTGCGTTTTGATCTTGAAATAATGAAATCGGCGCTGCGTTCGGCGTTAAACGAGGCGCTGGAAAACAGGGTTGAAGTCAGGGACATTTGTTTTTCCGGCAACGGCGAACCCACCCTGTCGGCGGATTTTAGGGCGGCCCTTGAAGCGGCGCGGATTATTCGCGATGAATTGTTCCCCGCGCAAAACACGGCCGGCCTTCAAAAAACACAGCCCGCCCTCGTAGTGATCACCAACGGAACAGGCCTGCTCGATGACGATACTTTTGAACTGCTCCGCGGCGCGGCGGACTGCGCTTCCGGGCCGGCAAACGGCCTGTCGATCTGGCTTAAACTCGACGCCGCCACCGAAGCCTGGTACCGCGCCGTGAATCGCTCGCCGGTGAATTTTGCCGCCTTGATCGCCGCGATAAAGCGCTTTGCCCAAAGCGGCGCCCCCTTTATTTTACAAACGATGATCTGCCTGGTCGAAAGGAAGCTTCCGCCGCCCGAAGAAGAAAGCGCCTGGATCGATCTGGTAACGGAACTGGCCGCCCTGTCACACGCGCGGCGGACGGCGGACGGCGGCCTCCGCGGGGTGCACCTTTACGGCAAGGCCCGCCCCGCGCCGGAAGACCCCCGCTGCGAAAAAGCGCCGGGGGAAGTTTTGCTGCGCCGGGCCGATCTTGCGCGGACGGCGCTTTCAAAAGCAAATTTGCCGGCGCGGGTCGAAGTGTTTGAGTGAGCGCGGTTCACTTTACGAGACGGGGTACTTGAACATTTTTGCTTTTCGTGATAGCGTGGTATAATGTCGAGAGCCGAGAGCCGAGAGCATTATCTAGGCCGTTTCAAAAATGTCAAGGGGGTATCTCCCTTTGATATTTTCCAGCAACATATTTCTCTTTTTATTCCTTCCGGCAGTCCTGATCAGTTATTATCTTATACCAAAAAGATTTATCCAGAACATCTTTTTGCTTCTGGCGAGTCTGTTCTTCTACGCATGGGGCGAACCCAAGTTCGTATTTGTAATGCTCGCGATGATTTATTTCAATTTTCGTATGGCGCTGGCCATCGAAAATAGAAAAGACAATCAAGCGCAATGTGGGATATTTCTTTTAATAACCCTAATCATTGATTTGGCCGTTTTGCTTGTTTACAAATATGCCGATTTTATAATTTCTAATATTAA
>JAITBL010000062.1 GCA_031283575.1 Treponema sp.
GAACTTAAACGGCGAATTCTCGTGCGCATTAACGAGGCGATTGCCCAAATTCTAAAGGAGTACCGGAACAGCGGGAACACGCATCCTTGAAACGTGTATAACGTCATTTTTTTAGGCGCCGAAACTTCCTTCAATGTCAAGCCGAACCTCAAGTTGATCCTGGGCGCCGAAATGCCGGTTTATTCCTGGGGGACAAAGCCTTTGACAAAAAAAGACAAACTTGTTCTTTTCCAGGCACACGCCGGCTTTACCTACACAATAGAATGAGCCTCCGCGGGGCAAGGAGGATTCTTTGCGTTTCCGGCGGCGGCATGGTATAATACCGCGTAATGAACCTTCCAGCGGAACGGCGAACCCTTCTTGCCGGCGACATAACGATGATCCGTAAAGCGCTCGGGGAATTCCGCTATTACGATTTTCCGGGCAGCCTCTCCGCGGCGATGCGGGAAAAAGGGCTTTCGGACAGTGAACTTGGCCGGCGGCTGGGGCTTTCCCACTCGACCATAAGCAAATGGCGTTCCGGGGACGCGCGTCCAAAGGGAAAAGAGCGGCTTAAGGAGCTTGGGCTTGCCCTTTCCCTGACGGAAGACGAGATGAACGGTTTTTTGTTGTCCATGGGCTATTCGCCGCTGTACCACAAGAACCCTCTGGACGACGCCTGCATTTTTATAATTCGGCGTCATTCGGGCGATAACGCGGCGGCGCTTTACAAAAAATACGTCGACCAGTTCCGCGTCGGGGAATTTAAACCGGCACAGTTGTACAAAAGCATTCCGACAGTAGTTTTGCAGGACAGCTTTGCCCATGTCCGCACAGAAGCGGAACTGGAAACCTGGCTGGAACGCTACGCCGCCAGTTTCAGCGCGTTCGCCACGGTCATCGTCCCGAACAGGGAACTTATCCTCTGTATCATGATTTTTCTGGGCGGCGCCACAATAAACGAACTGTTTGAGGCAGGCGAATTTCCCGCCGTCATCAAGAACTTTCTGTATCCGCTTGTATCGGGAAACGAACTTGTGCTGCGGGGGCTGCGGGACAAACTGATTGCCTTTGGCCTCTTCAGGAACATGAACGCGGATGATATCGACCGCCTCCTGGATTTGGCAAAGCTGCGCGTTTTTTCCCGGCCCGGGACGCCTTTTGAAGCGGCCGCGCTTATCGCCGTAAGGCAGGCCCACGCGCGCTTTCCTCTCTACGAATACGATTACCTGGGCGACGCCGCCGTCACGCTTGAAGACGCCCTTCGGGACGCCGGGCTTCGGCCCTTCACGGATTCGGTCCAGCGGCGAAAGAGTTTTTACACCGCGCTGTTTGAAGAAATTTCGGAAAGGCTTAACGACGTGGAGAAACTCGCGGGAGCGTATTTGTCGCCAGGCGGCCGTGATGACGACGACGCGGCGTTTGAAGAGGCCTATACCGCGTACTCGGGCGCCGACGATAAATTCCACAGGGAAAAATGCCTTGCGGACTATGTAAGGGATATTATTGATATTCTGGTTGAGGACGGGGATATTCAGGAAAAGGATGTGCGCGCATTTCGGGAACAGCTGCAACTTTAAGCGGAGTCCGGCGAAGCGTATAGGTACAGTATATGCGCAGGGGATATGCACAGGAGGTTCGACATGCCGGCTAAAGTGACAATCACAATTACAAAAGGTGAAAACGAAGGAAAATCCTGGGAGTTTAGCGGCGAGGCTCGGATCTTTATCGGGCGCGCCGACGACTGTACGATTAAGCTTCGGGATCACACCGTATCGCGTTATCACTGCATGATGGAGGTAAACCCGCCGAAGCTGAGTTTCTACGATTTCGGGAGCCTCAACGGAACCTACCTGAACGGGAAGATCGTTGCCGCCGGACGCAGCGTAACGGGCCTCAGCCTGGAGGACGCCCAAAAAGAAAAACATGTAATCTTCGACCTGAAAGACGGCGACCGCATCGGCCTTAGCCTGAACTGCGAGCTTGGCATCGCCGTTCACGACCCTGAGGAAGCTTTCCGGCTGACCGTTCAGGCGCCGCATCCCGGTTCGGAACAAACCGCGCCGCAAAATGATCCTCATGAAGGTATCCGGCCGGCCGCGAATGAATCCGGCCCGGAAGGCCGGGAAAAATGCCTTTTCTGCGGAACGCCTCTTGACGGACCGTCCGGCGGCGCGGCGCGTATTTGCCCCAAATGCCGGGAAAATCCGATGGACATCCTCATGGGTATGCTCAAACAGGCAGGCGGCAGGGATATTGAGGACATCAGGGGTTACCGGAAGATACGGCAGCTGGGAAGGGGCGGCATGGGCGAGGTATGGCTCGTGGAGGAAGAGGAAACCGGACGGCAGGCGGCTCTCAAGGTAATGCTGCCCGACATGGCTGTTGACGAGCGCTGCAGAAAGGGCTTTCTCAGGGAAGCTTCCCTGGGGCAGCAGCTTAGGCACGAAAACATTATTACCCAAATCAAGTACGGAAACAGCGGCGACGCTTTTTTTCTGCTGCAGGAAGCCTGCCTTGGAGGCAGTGTGGACGGTCTTATGGAGAAGATGGACCGGAAAAGACTGCCCCGCGATCTGGCAATTGACATCGCCGTACAGATGCTTAAGGGCCTTGACTACGCCCATAACGCCGTAGTGGAAACCAAGCTCAGCGGCGGAAAAACGGAACAATTCAGGGGAGTTGTACACCGGGACATAAAACCCCAAAACGTGTTTATCGCCAACGAAATTCCCCTGGAAAAGTTATTTGCCGCCGACGGCCGGGGCGGCTTTGAGGCCGGTTCTTTCCGTTCCGGCGTTTACCGTTCCGACGCCGGCGTCCGGGCGAAGGTTAAAGTTGCCGATTTCGGCCTGGCAAAAGCCTTTGAGGCGGCGGGAAATACGTCCATGACAGGCAAAAACGAGGTAAAAGGATCTATCGGGTTCATGTGCAGGCAGCAGCTTATCGACGTGCGTTTCTCAAAGCCCGAGGTCGACGTCTGGGCCGCGGCGGCATCGCTGTACTACATGCTGACCGGGGCCTTTCCCAAAAACATTCGATCCCAGCGCAGCATGTTCCAGGATGTCCTTAGGGGAGATCCCGTTCCGATTCGGGAACGCGATCCTTCTTTGGACAAAGAGCTTGCCGCCCTTATCGACGAAGCCCTGATAGACCGGCCCGAAATAA
Organism: Treponema sp.; assembly: GCA_031283575.1. Classification (GTDB taxonomy): domain Bacteria; phylum Spirochaetota; class Spirochaetia; order Treponematales; family Breznakiellaceae; genus JAIRYT01. The sequence continues at coordinate 3,148 of JAITBL010000062.1, forward strand.
AAATCAAAACGGCGGCGGAATTACGGGCGGCTCTGGAGAGCCTTCTCTGATGCGTACAAATCTTTTCGAGTATGCTTTTTTGTTCGGGAGCGGCCTGGACATCGGCCGTAAACGCCGTTCCAACCAGGACAAGCTGATCCTCTGTCCCGAATACGGGTTCTTCGCGGTAGCCGACGGTATGGGAGGTCTGGCGAACGGGCACAGGACCGCGGAAATTCTTACGGAAGTTGTGCCGGGTTTTGTGATAAGCCTTTACGAAGAGTTCCGGGAAAAAAGACCGGAAGTCGAAAAAATCGGGAAAGCACTGAAAGACCGGGTTCGCATTATCAGCGATCATATTTTTAGCAGTTCCAACACCGAAGACAACATCAGCTTTGGCTCCACTTTGTCCTGCGTCGCTCTTGCCGGAAAATCGGCGATCTTTGTCAACCTGGGCGACAGCAGGGGTTTTCTCTTGCCCCGTGACGCTCCGGTTTTGCGTCAGATTACGGAAGACCACAATCTTGCCGGGGAACTTGTACGGGCGGGGGAACTTACCGCCACGGAAGCAAAGAACCATCCCGCCTCCAGCCATTTGACACAGTTTATGGGTATGCCGCCGCCCGCCTGCCCGGACTGCTTTATCGAAGCGGTTTCACCCGGCGACAGCATCCTTGTGTGCAGCGACGGCCTTTACGGCATGGTCGAGGATTCCGTACTGACGGAACTTATGCGCGGCCCTCCGGACAGGCTGTGCCAAAGCATGGTTGACGCCGCCAACGAAGCGGGCGGCAGGGACAATATCTCGGTAGTGTATATCAAAATCGGAGGTCCTTATGAAAAAGATCCCCGCTTTTAACGGGGCCGGGCAAACGCCGGAAGCCTGTCTTGAGGCGGTACGGAAAAACGGCATGGCGCTGCGGCGTATTGAAAACCAGACGCCGGAGATCTGCCTTGAAGCGGTAAGGCAGGACAGCAGGGCGCTGCAATTTGTAAAGCGGCAGACGCCGGCGATCTGCCTTGAGGCGGTACGTCAAGACGGCAGGGCGCTGCAATTTGTAAAGCGGCAGACGCCGAAGATCTGTCTTGATGCGGTACAGAACGACGGCAGGGCGCTGCGGTATGTTGAAAAACAGACGGAAAAGCTGTGTCTTG
>JAITBL010000242.1 GCA_031283575.1 Treponema sp.
CAAATTCGATATCGGCGCTAAGCTGGAGTATGAGGCGTACTCAAAAGACGATTACTCAACAGACGATTCCGGTACCTTTAGCGCCTATTATGCTGAATACAAAGCGTTCAGCGTCGGTCCGGTCGTCAGGTATAAGTTCCCCACTCTGGGCATCTTTACCCCCTATATCTACGGCGATCTGACCTTTGGAATGTTGATGCCCGACAAAAGTGGCTATGATGATACGACCGAATTCGCGGCCAGTCTGGCTGTCGGAGGAGATCTGGGTCTCACCGATCATGTGCTCTTTTTTATCCAGCTCCCCATTGCGGGTTTTACGAATATAACGCTCGGTGACGCTAATGATACCGGGTTTTGGACAGTGACCGTTAATGACCTTGACGCTATACAACTCGGTATCTTGTTCAAGTTTTAGCGCCCTGTAGGGACCCGATTCAGAAAAACCGCAAAGGCGTTCTTTTTTAAACCACCTTTGCGGTTAAATTCCCTCTTCCCCGCTAATCCACAGCGCCGCAACACAAAGCGGAAAAAACAGTATACTGGTATCATGTCTTCTTCTCCCGAACTTCTGGCCCCCGCCGGCAGTCCCGAAGCCCTGGACGCCGCCGTTGCCTGCGGCGCCGACGCCGTTTATCTGGGGCTCAGGGATTTTAACGCCCGTATGCGGAGCGCCAACTTTGCCTATTCGCAGTTTGAAGGCGCCCTTAAGGCGCTGCGCCGTATGGGCCGCAGGGTCTATGTAACGGTTAACACGGTTTTTGAAACGCGCGAAGCGGATCGTATGTACCAGCTGCTCAAGTATCTGTCGCAGACCGGTCCGGACGCGATCATCGTTCAGGATTACGGCGTGCTCATGATGGCGCGGGAATTTCCTTCACTTAAACTCCACGCGTCAACCCAGATGAACATTGCCGGCGCCCGCGGCGCCAACGCCCTTTCCAAATTCGGCGTGTCGCGCGTGGTGCTTGCCCGCGAACTCAGCCTCGAAGAAATCCGCGCCGCCGCCTGCGGCACCAATCTGGAGACGGAAGTCTTTGTCCACGGCGCGCTCTGCGTGTGCGTTTCGGGCCTCTGCCTTTTTTCCAGCTACCTTGGCGGAAAGTCGGCAAACCGCGGGCTCTGCACCCAGGCCTGCCGGAGGCTTTTTCGCGCGGAAGAGGCTTCCGGCGGCGATGCGGGTTATTTTTTTAGCCCGGCGGATCTTTCGTTAATCGCCCGCGTTCCCGAACTGGCGGACGCGGGGGTCAAGTCCTTCAAAATCGAAGGAAGGATGAAGAGCGCCGAATATGTGGGCTGCGTCGTTTCCGCGTACCGCCGCGTCATCGACAGTTTGGGTAAAAGTGAAGACGCGCGGCGAATCGCCCTTGAAGAGGCGCGGGACCTGCTGCGGAACGACTTTGCCCGCCCCAAAACCGAGTACCTCATTGCGGCGGCCAAAGAAAACGCCGGCGCGGAAGCTCCGGCCCTTGACTGGCTTCGGCCCGAACAGGACGGCGGCATCGGCATTCCGCTGGGCGTCATAAGCGCCGTCAAAGGCGAAGGAAGCGGACGCCGCGTAAAAACCGCCGCCTCTTCGGCGGACGCCGCGCGGCCGGTAAAAGGCGATTCCGTCCGCTTTCACAAGGCCGACGACAGTCTCAGGCTTTCCCATAAACTTGTTTTTGCCGAAGACGGCTGGATTTCCGCCCCCGAAGAATTCGGCGTGGGCGATTCGGTGTATTTGATTCAGATACGGTCCATGACCAGACGTTATCCGCAGCTGATCCCCCGCGACCTTGCGGGCTGTAAACGGCGTCCGGGCCATGATCGCGCGGGCAAGCCGGTAATTCCCCGGCCGCCCGAAAGCGCGCGCGATTTTGCCGCGCGCCTTCCCGAAGGCATTTATGTCGCGGCCGCGTCGCCGGAAGATCTTTTTATGGTGCAGTCCGTGCGGCCCGCCGCGGTGATACTTCCGGTCAATCCCAAAACGGTCAAGGCGATGCTGGGGAACGGCCTTCCGTTTAAAGCCGCGGAATGTATTCCCAGTCTCGATCCGTTTTTTCCCCAGGCCGATGAAGCGTTTCTTTCCGAAGCTGTCGGGCAGCTGGAAGAAGCGGGATACAACCGCTTTATGCTCAATAACCCCGGACATTTTTCGCTCTTTGGCCGGCGCTCTTCAAAGCGCCTCCTCATAGCCGGTCCCTGGCTTTACGCTTTTAATCCCTGGGCGGCGTCTTTTGCGCAGGCCCTCGGCGCCGGCGCTCTGGTAAGCCCGCTGGAAAATAACCGGCAGAACCTTGAAAAAACCGCCGCCGCGCTGGGGCAATTCCGGTCCCGCGTTTTGGTAACGCTTTTTGCCTGGCCGCCCCTGTACCGGATACGCGCCGGCCTGCGCTCCCGTTACCGCTTTACGCGTTTTACCGGCGGCCGCGGCGAAACCTTTATGCTGATACCGGGAAAGCGCAGTGTCGTGATCCCCGAATTACCCTTTTCGATTATTGACAAACGGCCTTTTTTGGAAGAAGCGGGTTTTCGGCGTTTTATCATCGACTTTTCGGGCGGTTCCTTTGAGGGATCTTTCCCCCTCAGGAAAAAACGGTACAGGGAAGTGATGAGCGCCGTACAAAACGCGCGGCCGCTTTCACCTGCGCTGCGCTTTAACTGGAAGGACGGATTTTTTTCGCAGGCGGAGTAATGTTTGTCCGCGGGCGCGCGGCTGTTACTTTTTTCGCTGGGCCGCCGCCCTCGTGTCCACGGTGTTGAGCAGGCCGCCGAGCTTTGCCTTGTCGATAAGATCGATAAGGCGGGCCTCGGTATAGCGGCGGGCTTCTTCGGAAAAACCGCCGGGAGTTACGCAGATTCCCTTGCCGGCCTTGACTTCTTTCAAGTGGGAATGAAAGTCCCGCACGATAAGTTCACCAACCGATCCCTGCGATCGAATAAAACGGAACATCACCACATCGGACCACTTGGGCGTATCGACTTCGGCCAAAAGATCGGCCCACTCGTTTTTGCTTACCGCGATATTGGTAATTTTGATCTTTGCCCGCTGGAAATAGCCCATCACGATTTTTCGGCACAGGGCGATAAAATCCGCCTGGGGGGCCATCAGGTATATCTGAAGGTTCCGGTTGGAGTTAAGTTCCTGATAACGGGAAATAAGAACCGCCGTGTCTTTGTACGACGGGTTCAAATTCTGAACGTCGCGTAAAAGCTCGATGGCCCTGCCGATTTCCTGCTGCCGGAGGTACGCTGTGGCAAGCCGGTACTTGAGTTCAATCAGTACATCGCTTTTGATGTTTTGGTGTTTAAGGCCGATTTCAAAATCTTCGATTGCCTTGTCGTACTGGTGCGAATTAATGTTGATCGTTCCGGAAAAAAGACAGGCGTTGGGCCCCATGACGGGATCGGCCCGCAGGTGCGCGAAAATCTTGAGGGCCTGATCGGTCTGGTTCGCTTCGTAATAACATTCCGCCAGCGTGTAAAGCGATTCCTTGTCGTCCGGCGACAGATCAATGGCCTTGCGGATAAACGCCAGCGCTTCCTTGTATTTTTTCATTTTAAAGAGCGAATGGCCCATGCCGCGCAGGGTGGGAGCGTGCTCCGGATCCTTGAGCCGCGCCATCTGGTAAAGCTGAATGGCCTTTTCGTAATTTTTGCGCTGAAACTCAAGGCTGCCCAAATTGTAGTTGACCTCAAAGTCGTCGCCCCGTATCATTTTGGCGCCGGTAAAGGCCTTGTAGGCTTCATTCGGCTGGTTAAGCTTCATCGCGGCAAGGCCGCAGCGCTGGTTGATAAGGAATTCATCCATCGTGGGATGCTCGTTGAGCATTCCCGTGAGGGTTTCGTAAGTCTTGTAGGCAAGCGGCCAGTTTTCTTCCTGAAAGTAAATGTCGCCCATCGACTGGAGGGCCTCGGGATCGCGTGGATTTTGGGCGAGCTTGCGGGTTGCTTCGCGCAGGGTGACATCACGTCCCCTGGCTTTTTTGGAGCCTCCGGAACGCCCCAACAGGGAAAAGATCAATATCGCGCCTATGCCCAGGATAAGGACGGCGGCGAGTAAGGGGATGAGTCCGCTCATTACTATTATTATCGGCTAAAAAGGCAGGCGGCTTCAATGCGTGTTACAGACTCATACCCATGTTGAACGAAAACTGGGGAAGGCGGGTCTTTATATTGTAACCCAGCGCGAAGCTCAGGCCGGGGAGGGCCAGGCGGCTCAGGTATAAACTGAGGCCGCCGGCGGGACCGTAGCCAGACTCTCTGCCCGAAAGGGGGCCGTCGGCAAGAACGGTCTGCCAGCCCGCAAGGGCGGAGATCGTACCGTACTTGAATTTGAAAAGGTATTTTTCAAAACCCGCCGAAATTCCCCCGTAGCTTTGGGCCGAATACATGGCGGGCAGGAGGCCGGTTCCGGAAACCTGGGGGCCTGACTCAAACAACACCGGAGCGCGGGGACTGTACAACACGGCCCCCCGCAGGTTAAAGCGGAAACCGGGAACCAATGAATGTTGAAAAACGCCGTCAAATTCCACCTGATGAAACGAATCGCCCTGTAATCCCCAATGCCATTTATACGAAAGTGAAGCGCTTTTGACCGAGAGCAGATAACCGTCCCACTTGCTGGTGCGCAGGCCCAGACGGGGCGCCAGTTCCAGATAACGCGCGCCGTCTTCCGGCCGCGCCAGGGGATCGGCGTCTTTCAACAGGCGGACCTGTCCGTATGAAAAATCCAGGGACGCGATCAAATATTCGCTGAACGAATAGTAGATTCCCGCCCGCGTGTCGAGTTTTTCGTTTTTGAAACGGCGCAGCGTTTCTCCTTTGCTGTTTAGATCCTTGCGCTCATCCTGGCGGTACGAAAAAGCCGTGGTCCAACCCGGAACCTTGCGGTCGGGCGTGGCGTTGTAGAAGGCCGCGAGGCTCCAGCCGCCCGAACCGTAGAAACCGCCCACGGCAGCCTGATCGCGCCGGCCAAAGGCATTGGCATCGGCCAAAAAAAGGCCGCCTGAATAACCGCCGCTCTGGGCGGAAAAAATCGGAAACGGAATGATCGACCACTTTTCGTTTACGGTAACGCGGAGGACGGCGTTTTCGCCGTCAACGGGAATCACTTCAACCTCAAGCGGCTCAAGTATCCCCGTATCGATCACCGCCGCCTTTACTGCGTTCCCGTCGAGTTCCGAAGCGGCAACGCCCAAAAAGCGTTCCAGCGGGTAACGGGCAATGTGAGGCCTGGTCCGCTTAAGGCCTATTATCTCGATTGACGAGATAACGGCTGAATGAGCGGCGGCGTCCGGACCGGCTTCCGGAACAAAGGGCTCTTCGCCGCTTTGGGCAAAGACCCGCGCCGAGGCAAGCAGCGCGAACAACAGCGCGATTTTTTTTATCTGCACAAACTTATAGTACGGGGAACATCCAGCCCCTGGTATCGGGCAGCGCGCCGTACTGGATCCCCTTGAGTGTTTTTTGAATGGCCGTTGAAAGTTCCCCGGGAAAGGCGAAGGGCGCCTTTTTCCCCTGCCAGGTAAGGGACGAAATGGGAGTGGCGCCGGCGGCGGTTCCGCTGACAAAACATTCCCTGGTTTCCGACATGGCTTCGTCGATGGCGATCTTCCGCTCTATTACTTTGACTCCCATATCCCGCGCGATCTCGATCACGCTCTTGCGGGTGATGCCGGGCAGTATGGTGTCGCCGAGTTCCGGCGTTACCAGCTCGCCCGACTTGAGGTGAAAAAAAATGTTGCAGGAGGAACCTTCCTCAATATACCGGTGATTTTGCGAATCGAGAAAGACACATTCCATGTAACCGGCGCGGTGGGCCTCTTCCTTGGCAAGGGCGGCGATCACATAGTTTGAGTCGGCCTTGATCCAGCCCGTTCCCCTGGGGGTCGCGCGAATTTTTTCGGTCACAATCGCGTCGCTGCTTCCTTCGCTAAAATAGGAACTTACCGGCGTACACACCGCCACTACCCAGGGCTCCCTGGAAATGTTTACCCCTATGCCCCCTTCGCTGTAGGTAAAGGGCCGCAGATAAATTGAGTCGGCGTTGGCGTAATTGTCTTTTTCCCACTCGGCCCGGTACCGGGGCCTGAAGCCCAGATCGGCGTTCCGCTTTACCAGGCTTGTCAGCGCCTTGACCAGCATATCCGCCGGCAGGGGCGGCATAAAAAGGCCCTCCATGGAATTGGAAAAACGACGGCCGTTCTGGTCCGGCCTGAAAATGGCGAGGCCTCCGTCTTTTTGGGGCAGGGCTTTGACGCCCTCAAAGCAGCCCAGGCCGTACTGGGTGGTATAGTTGACCAGCGGCATATCGGGATAAAAATTGCGCGACGCGGAAAGGGCCTCGGCTTCCGCCGGAGGAAGCTTCGCCTCTTCTTCGGCGCTCTTGTGGGGCTTTTCCAGGTACTCTTCCGCCCATCCTCCATCCCTATATTTCGCGCGGTACACCACGGGGTAACAGTTCAAATTAAACGCCATGCGGCTCCTCCAGGATAGTTTCAGATTATCGAAAGTGATTTCGAAATATGCGCCAAGCATACCATGAATGGGGAAAGCCTTTCAATGGAACACAGGGAACGCATTGAATACAATACATGGAACGCATACCGCGCGGCGGAAAGGTTCGTGTCTGTGTCAGCCCGCGGACTGATCAGGTCCCACTGCTGATGACAGAGCGGCCGCGCCGAGCAGGGCCGCGTAGTATCCCAGGGGGCTTGCTTCGACGCTGACGCGGGGGTTGGCCGCGCGATAGACGTGTCCGGCCAGCGTCTTTTCAAGGCTTGCCCTGAAAAGATCGAAGTCCAGCGAAACGCCGCCGCCAAGAACCACTTTTTCCACGCCGAGCAGGTTGACGGCGGCGCCTATCGCGCGGCCCAGGTAACGGCCTTCCGCTTCGTAGGCGGCAATCGCCGCGCCGTCGCCCGCGCGGGCAAGGGCGGCTATGCTTTTGGCGCAGGGACTTTTGCCGGCTATGCTTTGCGCGCCGCCCGATTCAAGGTAGTTTTTTGCCAGCGCGGGGCCGGACGCGTGCATTTCGGCGCAACCCGAGTGCCCCGCCCTGCAGGGCCGCGCCGCGCTTCCTTCTTCCACGATGACGTGGCCGATTTCGCCGGCGTTTCCCGACGCGCCCCGGTAGGGTTTGCCGTCAAGAAAAACACAGCCCCCGATGCCGTTACTTACCGTGATCCACAAAAAATCGCTTGCGTCTTTACAGCAGCCAAAGCGTTTTTCCGCAAGGGCGCAGGCCCGGACATCATTGTCAACTTTTACGGGAAGGCCGAATTCGCTTTCCATGACGGCGGCGAATGGAAGATTGCGTATGCCCGAAAAACTCGCTTCGACCCACAGGCCCTTTTCGGGATCGGCAAGGCCCGGGATAGTCGCGCCCATGCAGACGGGTTTGTATGCGCCGTGAGCGGCAAGGAGCGCGTGTACCGCCGCTTTGACGTCGGCGACAAGAACGCCGGCGTCAAGGCCGCCCTTTTCCTGTCCGCGGGATTCACTCCAAAGATGTTTTTCCGCGGCCAGTATTTTTCCGCCGCCGTTCACCAAACCGGCGATGAACTTGGAGCCGCCCATATCGACGGCAAGGATCACGTCGTCCGCGCCCTTCGTTCGCGCATCCTGTTTGCGGCGGGTCATTCGAGGGCCTCGCGGTAGCGGGCGCGGACCTGCCCGCGGCTTGCCGTGCCGGCGGCGCCTATCACCTGAATGGCAATCGAAGCCGTCAGGTTGCCCATGCAGGCGGCCTCGGCGGCGCCCGCACCCGCGCACAGGGCGCTTACGATACCCGCGCTGCAGGCGTCTCCCGCCCCGACAATGTCGATGGGGCCGCTTACCGGTATGGCGGGAATAAGGCGCGGCGCGTTTCCTTCCCTTACCAAAACGCCGCGGCGGCCGCAGGAAACAAACACTTCCTTTCCCGAGTTTTTCGCCAGTTCCATAAGGCACGCTCCGGCATCCACGGTATCCGCGTCTTCACCGGGCGGCGGCGCTTTTCCCCGTACCATTAAAAGCGCTTCGTGGTCGTTGCATTTGATGATCGAATTGCGAAAGGCGGCGATAAAGGCCCGCGAGTCGGCGTAAAGGACAAGCCGGGGATTGCGGGCGGCCGTTTCCGCCAGCGCCTCCCTGACGCGGGGCGTAATAACCCCGTGGCCTTCCACGGTAAGTTGATCCAGGGCGATGATCGCGTCAAGTTCAGGGGTCAGCTTTTCTATCGAAGCGATGATCCGGTCTTCGACGGAACGCGGCGTGGGATTGATGTTGCGGTGATCGAGGCGGTTCGTCTCTTCTATTTTATAATCCGGCGCGCCGAATTCCGCGCCGCGCTTTCCCCTCAAAAAGACCGGTTTGGTATAGACAGGCGTCATCACTTTGCCGCTTACGAGGACTTCATCAATGGTGATTCCCGCTTCGCCGAGTTTTCTCCGCATGTCGAAACCCTCGCCGTCATCGCCCGAAAATCCGACCGCGTAGACGGCGCCGGCGCCAAGGGCGGCAAGGCCGCAGAGAACCGATCCCGCCGCGCCGGCATAGAGCCGTTTTCCCACGACCTGATAGGCGGTAAGTCCCGTCTCCACCGA
>JAITBL010000120.1 GCA_031283575.1 Treponema sp.
TGAACGGAGGCTCGTTCGAGAGGAAGTTTATAATACCGTCTGGTTTAATACCAAATTTTTGCAAGCGTTGCGGTCTTTGAGCCGCGGCAAGCCGCGGGGTATTAAACCAGACTTTCGAATAAATGGACCTCATTGGCGCAATCTCACCCCTTTTGCCGGATTTTCCCTGTTCACAAACGGAACCGTGATCCCGCCGCGGGGCAGTCACTCCCGAATCTGTCCCTGTCCCCTGATACGGTACTTGATTGTCGTCAGCGCTTCAAGCCCCATGGGGCCCCGCGCGTGAAATTTTTGGGTGCTGATTCCCAGCTCCGCGCCAAAACCGAATTCGCCGCCGTCGGTAAAACGGGTGGACGCGTTGATGTACACGCAGGCGGCGTCAACGCGGTTACAGAAGTCTTCCGCCGCGGCAAGGTCATTGGTAAGGATAGCTTCGGAGTGCCGTGTTCCGTAACGGTTAATGTGCCCTATCGCCTCGTCCGCCGAATCAACGGTTTTTACCGCGAGAATAAAGTCGAGGAATTCCTCGGACCAGTCTTCTTCGGCGGCGTCCTTTACGACAAGGGCGGAAGGAGGCGTTTCCTCCGCGCCGCTGATCGCCGCCTTTGAGGCGGCGTCACAGCGGAGTTCGCAGCGTCCCGCCAGATCCGCGGCGAGCGGGGGCATGAACGCGGAGAGTATTTTGCGGTGAACAAGGACGGTTTCCACGGCGTTGCAGGCGCCCGGTTTTTGCAGTTTGGCGTTGGCGATGATCTTTACCGCGCGGTCGACGCCGGCGCTTTCGTCCACATCGATGTGGCAGTTTCCCTCGCCGGTTTGAATCACCGGTACGCGGGCGTTTTCTACCACACGGCTTATCAGCTCACGGCCGCCGCGGGGCAGCGCCGCGTCGATGTAGCCCCGCGCGGAAATGATCTCGTCGATTTCGAGACGGTTTCCCGAACCGGCGAGGGAAACCGCCCCGCTTACGCCGCCGGCGGAAGCGAGACCCGCCCTGACGGCGGCCGTGATCGCGCGGTTTGATTCGAGCGCCGCCGACGAGCCGCGCAGCAGTATGGCGCAGCCGGCTTTGTACGCCAGGGCAAAGGCGTCGGCGGTTACATTGGGGCGCGACTCATAGATGATCGCCACTACGCCCAGCGGCACGGCAAGCTGTTCGATGAGCAGGCCCGCGGGAGTTTTCCAGCCTGATTTTATTTTACCGGCGGGATCGTCCAAAGCGGCCACGGTTTTTATTCCGTCGATCATCGAGTCAACGCGCCTGTCGTGGAGAAGGAGCCGGTCGATGAGGGCTTCTTTCATGCCGGCGGCGCGGGCTTTTTCCACATCGCTTTTATTGGCGGCGAGTATCGCTTCGCGCTGAGCGCCGATGGCGTCGGCGGCGGCAAGGAGGGCGGCGTCTTTTTGGGCGCGGTTCTGCAGAGCCAGAAGGCTCTGCGCTTTTTTCAGGCTTTCAAAAACTGCTGTAAGGCTCACGGCTCTTCCTTGTTTCACGGGCCGGTTTACGATCCCGCCATGTTAACGGAGCAGCAATTCTACATCAAGTGTTTCTACCGCCGGCGTTACGTCATATTCGGCGCCGCTTCGAAGATAGAAAAGCCAGCAGCGCGGCGCGTCCGTTTTGGGGAAAATGTCCGCCGCGGCGCGGCGGTACACGGCAAGCTGCCCCAGATGCTTGCTTATATCTTCCACACGGTCGCTCTTAAAGTCAACCACATGAACGAGGCCGCCGGCCTCAAAAACAAGATCCATCACGCCGCTGATCGTAACGGCCGGCGCGGCCGGTCCCGTTACCGGTACCGCCGTGATAAAGGGGAATTCGCTTTCGCGCCAGAGCGCGCCGGCCGCGCGTTTACCCAGCGCCGAAGCAAAAAAACCGTCCGCCGCAGCGGCGGCCAATTCCGTAAGCCGGCCGGCGAGGACGCTGCTGAGCCGGCCCGCCAGGGCCGGGGGAAGGCGCGCGTTCCCGCCCCTGAAACGCTCCTCTATGAAACGGTGGACGAGCGTTCCGAATTCTTCGGCCTTTATACCGCACGCTTCGATCAGCGCGTCGACAGGCGCGCCGCTTTGAGCCGCCGTCACGGGAAGGTCCGCGCGCGTGACGCGGGCCGCGGAGGGCGGCTCAAAGTCAAATTCCGCCTGGGCGGAATTGACCGGCTTCGGCTCTTTTTCAGGAGGCGGCGCGTGCGGACGGGGGCCTGAAAATTCCGCGCGCAGACCGCTGGCCGGCCGGTTCAGCAAAACCGGCGGGGCGGGCGCGCGGCAGGGAATCCCCTCGTAGGCGGCGCGCGAAGCGGCCGCGGAAAGGGCGATGTCTTCGCGCGCGGAAGAATTTTGTCCGTGTTCCCAAATCGGTTCCAGCGTATACAGGGGGTTCCCTGCCGTAAGCAGCGGAAGCAGGCGAAAAAAGCTGACCGCCGCGGCCGGTTTGGTTTTAAACTGTTCATAACGCGCGTAAAAATAATCGAGCGGATCGAGGCTTTCGGGCTGGAGTTTCTTTTTTTCTTCCTCATTCTGCCCGCTCATGCAGGCAGTGACAAAGAGTTCCGATTCCGCGCGGGTCATGGCCACATAGAGGAGGCGCCGCAGTTCCGCGGTAGTTTTAAGCCGGTCCTCTTTTTTTTCGGCGTCCAAAAAATAGTCGCCGCCCCTGGCGAGTTCTCCGGCCTGGGGAAGACGCAAGGTAAGGCCCCAGCGTTCTGTGTACAGGGCAAGATCTCCGCCGTGGTTCATGTTTTCCCTGACGCCGCAGCCGTAGAGAAACACGACGGGAAACTCAAGCCCCTTGCAGCGGTGTATCGAAAGAATGCGCACGCCCGAGTCTTCTTCTCCGGGAAGTTCAAGGTCGTCCGGTTTTTCTTCGCGCGAGGCAAGGGCTTCAAGATAATCGAGAAAATCAACAAGGCTCTTTCCCTGCTTTTCAACGGAGTGGGCGGCTTCAAAAAAAAGATCGTAGAGTTCGCCGTAGGGCTGCGATTCGGGAAGCCAGAGCGTTTCAAAACGGTAGCCACTGTCGTACCATAATTTGCTAATGAGGCCGCTTACCGGAAGTTCGCGGCAGTCATTGAGCAATTCTTCGTACAGCTTTCGGCCGGCGCGGTAGCGGATCAGATCTTCGCTTCCCATATCTTCTTCCGGCGCAGGATCAAAAATATCGCCGCCCCGCAGCAGGCACAGCGTAAGCGCCTCTTCGCTCAGGCGCACAAAGGGAGAGCGGAGCAGCGCCGCGTAGGCGACGCGGTCTTTCGGGTACACGAGCAGTTTAAGGAGGCTCCACATATCGTTGACCGGAGCGTCGTACAGGAGCGCCGAGGGCCGGTCGGTAAAAAAAGGAATGTCGAAAAGTTTAAACTGTTTTTCCAGCGCGTGCTGGTTGGTGTAGCTGCGCTGAAGTACGGCAATATCGCCAAAGGCGCAGGGCCGCAGCGATTTTGTTTTTTTATCGCGTATGAGCCTGCCTTCCCGCACCAGATTCAGTATCGCCGCGGCGGTATAAGCGGCTTCGTAGTCCGGCCCCTTAAGGGGATCGTTATCCGGCATGCGGTCTTCGTCAAAAAAAGCAAAATGAAGCCGCTTGCCTTCGCCCCAGCCTTCACCGCTTTTGGTCCAGCGGTACGAAGCCTCGTAGTCGGGAGTGGAAGGCCGGCCTTCGGTTCCGGCGGAATCTTCCCCGCCCTGCGCCGCCGGAGGAAAGACGCCGTCGTCCAGGGGCGTGTCGCCCTCCGAGCGGAGGCCGCCGAAGATGCGGTTAAAGGCGCGGATCAGATCGGGATGGGAACGGTAGTTTCGGCTCAGCGCCAGAGAGCCGCCGATGTCGCGCGAAAGGCGGCGGAACACGGAAACGTCGGCGCCCCGAAAGCGGTAAATCGACTGCTTTTCGTCGCCCACAAAAAATACCTTGCCGGGACAGAGGTCTTCGGGAGCGGGAACGCCGCCGCCGCAGAGCGTTTGTTTTTCCGCCAAAAGGTAAACAAGATCGCGCTGCAGGCTGTTGTTGTCCTGGAATTCGTCGATCATGATCTTTTTGTAGGTGTTTTTGTAAAGTGAACGGATATCGGGAAAGCGTATCAGGGCGTCGACGGCGAGGTGGGCGATGTCGGTAAAAGTCAACATTCCCGTTTCGCGTTTTTTTTGGTTGAGCGCTTTCTGGTATTCGGCAATGAGGGGAAAAACGCCCAGCACCGTATCCCACTGGAGGGCGGGATTGGCGATTGCCTCAAGTTCCGCCCGGAGGCCGGGGATCTGCCCGCTGCCCTTTATTCGGCGGTAATGCTGCTGCACGATCCGGTAAGAAGCGGTCTGCCGGTTGTCTTTTTTGATGTACAGATCGCAGAGCGCGGATAAAAAAGCAAAAAACGCGCCGATTTCCCCGCGCGCTTTTTCCGCGGCGTCTCCGGCCCGGCTTTGGGTAAAAAGATCTTCGAGGCGGGGAATCGGGGGAATGCGCTTCATCAGCGGATCGAGTGTGTCAAACAATTTGCCGCCGCCGTAATGGCCGCGCATTTCGTCCAGGAGGCGCGACAATTCACCGGTTTTTATTTTCCATTGGGCAAGCAGTTCGTTTTTTTGCAGGCGGGCAAAGTGTTCAAAATCAAGCGGCCGCGAAAGGGGACTATGCGCAAGGACGGGATCGGCAAAGAGTTTGTCGGCGGCGGCGCGAATTTTATGTTCGGCGATAAGCTGTTGAAGGGCGCTGTCGTTCCTTTTGTCCAGCACAAAACGCAGCGCCAGGGATCGGGCAAGATCGCGGACCGCGCCTTCGTCGCTTACAAAGTCGGCGCCGATTCCGAAACGGCGCGAGGCGGAACGGGCAACGGCGGCGCAAAAGTGATCCAGGGTAAAGATCGAAGCGCGGTGGAAATTGGCTACCGCCTCGCGGGCGTGGGCGCTGGAGCGGGCCGCGCCGGAAAGGAGCCGGTAGATACGGCTGTACATTTCGTTGGCCGCTTTGTTGGTAAAGGTGATGGTTAAAATTTCATCGACTTTGCAGACGCCTTCGAGGATAAAGCGGCCGTAACGCGCGGCAAGCGCCCGCGTCTTTCCGGAACCGGCGCCGGCGCTCACCACCGTGTTGGAATCGGCGTACACCGCGGCGAGCTGTTCTTCGTCCAGTTCGCTCAGGAAAGAAAGCGGGGCGGCGGAATCAACAGCCCAGGAACCCGCTTCGCGGGGGGTATGTTGTTCTCGCAAGGTATTTGACTCAGGGTTCATACCTTCGGTTCCGTGGGCAGGAACCCTTCGCAGCGAATCACTCATCGGCTTCATCCCCGTTTTCTTCGGGACTGTCGTGGACAGCCTTTTTCCGCCGGTAGGGATCAGGACGCGGATTCAGCGCGTAAAGGGAACGGCAGATTGTTTTGAACGGACAACCGGCGCAGATTTTTTTGGGAATATAATCCGGCGTAAAGTCCAGCGTTTCCAGCGCGCCGGCGAACTTGTCGATGCTTTTTTCCAGAACGTCCATGGTAGCCTGGTATTCATCGCGGCTTACGGGGCTGCGCTTCCCCGCGAGTTTTCCGACGACGGCGCTCAGGTCATGTTTGTTGATGCTGAAGAAAAAAGCCCGTTCGACCCGTTCGCCCGACGCTTCTTCGTAGAGCCTGATGTACATGGGTATCTGGAAGTCAAGGCTTTTGCCGCCGGCGAGATCCGCCCTGGCCGGCGCGCGGCATTTGGCAAGGGACGGCGGCGAGCCGGTTTTGTAATCGATGATCAGGGGGCCTTCGGCGGAACGGGAAACGCGGTCGATTCGTCCTTTAAGGCGTATGCCGCTTCCGCCTTCGCCGCTTCCGCGCCGGACAAAACTGTAATCCGCCTCGAGCTCGCTTACCTCGCAGAGCGAAAAATAGCGGGCTTCCGTTTTAAGGAGGGCCCTGATCCGGCCTGTCATGGACGCGGCAAGCGGCGATAAAAGCGGATACACCAGCGGACTGCGCAGGGCCGTACTTGCCCGCAGGGCGGCGCCGGTAAATTCTTCGGCCCATTTGGCGTATTCGTCCAGGCGGGCTTTTTGGAAAACCCTGTCCCGTTCTTTGATACGGCCGAAGAGACGGCGGAGTATGTCGTGATAGAGGAGGCCCCGCGATTCGTCGTCGAGCAGGGCGGCGTCGAGTTTGTATTCCTCAAGGCCAAAGACGCGCTTGTAGAGCCAGCTTACCGGACAGGTGAAAAATTCGGTAAGGTCCGTTGCGGATACGGAAAGTTCCTCCGCGCCGGCGCGGCCCCTGTCCCTGACCCTGCGTTTTAATTCGGCCGCGGCAACATTTGTTTGCCTGCCGCTTTTCGCGGCGGGATCAAGCAGAACGCCCGTCCAGGCGGCGAAACCTTTTTTCTGTATGGAAAAAAGCGTCTGCGGAAGCGGACCGCCGGCGCGCCAGAGTTTTTCCGCCTTATAGGGATCGGAATCGGGTAGGGTTCGCCCGTCTTCCGGCGCCGCTTCCGTCAGGGCAAAACTGCTGTGGGGAATGGCCCAGCCGGAAAAGGTCCGTTCGGCGGCGCTTATCCGGGTATGGCACGAAAAATTTTTGCAGGGCGCTACCTGATACAGCGAGAGCATGACCGCCGACACGTCGCTGTCCTTAACGCCAAGGCGGGCGCGTTTGTCATCGCGCAAAAAAGGCAGCGGGCGGTAGCGTACCGCGGCGGCGTTCTGCGAGGCGTTGAGCACAAAGTGACAGCGGAAAGGGGCGCCGGCGGCGACCGGGTAATCGTATACGTTCACCCCGCCCGCCTGACGCACGGGCACATAGTTTTTTTCGCCCAGATGGGCGCAAAAAAAATCAAACGGATTGGCCGCCTTTAGATCGGGATATTCTTTTTCAAGCTGAACAAGCAGGGAAAGTTCTTCGACGGCGCGCGCCAGAACCGCGTCGCTTTCCACGGTACAATAGTCCATGTTAAAAAATTCGCGAAAAGCGAAGTAGCGGTCGCGCAGTTCCCCAAAGCCGCCCGCCGTTCCAAGGCCGATCATTTTTTGCTTAAGGCTCCGGTAATATTCACCCAGTTCGCTTTGCGCTTCGCCGCTTTTTTTGAACGCCTCTTCCCAGGCGTCGATCATGCCCTCCCGCCCGCGATAGGAAGAAACGCAGTGGTTCAAAACGCCGAAATTGACAAGACGTGAATTTTTTTCGGGGTAACGCCAGGGAATGGCCCTGTCAAGAAGCAGCGCCTTGAGCGCGTCAAAAGAAAACAGCGCGTTGACACATTCGCCTATCAGCGTAAAGAGCCGCCCCGCGGGGTATTCCCCAAGGGCTTTGCCCGCGCGTGAATAATAGGGAACGTCGTACAGGGCAAGTTCCCGCGCAAGGTAGCTTTCCATGTTTTTAAAATCGGGAAGACTCACCGCCATGTCCTCGTAGGGAATTCCCCCGTCATGAAGGCGGCGCAGTTCGGCGGCCGTTTCTTTTATTTCTTCGCGGGAAGAATGAAAGAAACGAAAACTTTTTTCCGTTGTTTCATCCGGCCCGGCCCGTTCAAACGGATCGCGGGAAGTACCGGCGTCTGTTCCCTGATCCGAATCCGCGGAGTATATTAATTCGATTTCGGGGCAGTCAAGCATCGCGCGGTATTCCGAAAAATCGCTCAGCGCTTCGGGAAAAAAAACAAGACAGCGCTTTCCCTCTTTTTGAAGCGAGGCGTGAATATCGTCCGCGCTTGCCGTTTCCCAGGACGGTTCAAAAAGCCGGTGCTTTTCCAAAAAAGAAGCGTAGGCGGATTTGATCAGGGCAAGGTCGCGGTCTTCGTCGTCTTTTGCGCAGGCGGAACGGGACGCCGCCGCTTCCCAAAAAGCAAGCGCGGGAAGGAGGGCGGCGACGGCTTTGGCAAAGATAGCGCCGTCCGCGGCAAACTCGGGCGGTATAAAAGAAAGCAGAACGGGATTAACCGCGTTATCGCGGACCAGGGAAAGCGCGAAGAGTTTTCGCAGCTCCGAAGAAACGGGCCGCCTGCCGGGGGATCGGACCCGTAAAACAATTTCCTTAAAGCGGTCCCAGGCCAAAAAACGGTTTTCCGCTATCGAACGGAGCGGCCCGTAAACGCAGATTTTACGGGCCCACTGAAGCGCGGCAACCTGGGAAGGAAAAACAAAACAACTGCCGGGATCGGTAATCCTCGCGGCAATGATTTGAAAAACCGGAATCATGGGGAAGGCGCGGGCGCGCCCCCGTCACCGGAGGGGATGTCCTCCCGCCACAGCAGCGTTACGCTGTATTTGTCCTTTACGCCGGGAAGCCCCCCCAGGAGTCCTCCCAGCTGCTGCGCCAGAGACGCTTTGGCGTCGTCCACCGCGTCGCTCGCGAGCGCCTTTTCTTCCATTTCGCGCTTGCGGTCCGCGGTTACCCTGAAAGCTTCGTCAACCTTGATTTGATTAAAAATGGTCTGTGACTGGTCAAACACTTCGATGGAATCGTCGATAATTTCGTGCGAAAGAATTTTGACGGACGGAAGGATCACGCGGATTTCCGGCGGCCCGCTTTTTGTGTCACCCGCGCCGGTTGGGGGCGTTTCTTCCACCAGTATTTGGGAAGCGTCGATGCCGAGCTTCATGATTCCGTCGTAGGTAAAAATATATTTGCGGGTGGTAAAGGGAATGGTCCAGCCGTTAAGGTCTTTGGCGCTGACGTCCTTGACCACAGAGGTATAGCGGTAGGCGAGGCTCGCGTATTCGCCGATGGGAAGCGCTTCTTTTACCACCGTATGGGCGGAAATGTCCGAAGTGGTTTCAAGCGCCGGCGGCCGGAGCCCCGGCGATTTTCCCGCGCCCAGAAGATAGCCCGCCGCCAGAATCAAAGCTGCGATAATGAACAGCAGCGCGCCGATAAAGAAGCGGTGTTTCACACAAAAAGTGTAGTATGGGCGGCGGCGGATTGTCAACGGACGGTATTTTCATGTTTTCCCGTTTCGGGTTATGCTGTCCGTACATGATGCGGAAACGGGCGCTGGTTCTGGAAGGGGGAGGGCTGCGGGGCAACTATACCGCCGGGGTCCTTGACGCCTTTCTCGACGCGGACATTTGGTTTCCTCTGGTGATTGGCGTTTCCGCGGGCGCCGGCATGGGCTGTTCTTTTGTTTCAGGGCAGCGGGGGCGCAACCTTCGCGTGCTCAAGGAATACCGCTCCGATCCCCGGTATCTTTCGATACGCAGTTTTATCAAAACCGGCAGCCTCTTTGGCCTTGACTTTATCTATGATGATATTCCCAATCGTTTGATACCGTTTGATTTTAAGGCCTTTTATGAAAACCCCGCGCGCTTTGTTTCGGTGTGTACCGACTGCGCGGCGGGCAGGGCAATCTATTGTGAAAAAGACGCGGATGTCCTTACCGCGATGAAAGGCTCCAGCGCCCTTCCCTATGTTTCCCGTATGGTCGATTACCGGGGGCACAAGCTGCTCGACGGCGCCATCAGCGATCCGATTCCCCTGCAAAAGGCGTATGACGAAGGCTTCCGCGGCAATGTCGTGGTCCTTACCCGCCCCGCCGCTTACCGGCGTAAAGAAGAATTCCATCCGCCGCCGGCTCTTTTTTACCGCCGCTGGCCGGCCCTGGTGAAGCTGCTGAAAGGCCATACGGAGCGTTACAACAGGGCGCTGGAATTGGTCGAAGCGGAAGCGGCGGCGGGGCGCATCACGCTGATCCGGCCTTCCGCGGACCTGGGGATTACGCGCGTCGAGAAAAGTATTCCGCGGCTGACAGCCGCCTATGAGCTGGGCTTGAGCGACGGCCGCGCCGCGGCGGCCGGCATAAAAGGCGCGGGGCCGCCCCCTTGCGAATAAACGCATTATGCCGATAATGGAGATGTCCCGCCGCGGGCGGGCCGTACCCCGCGAAAGGAACAGCTGATGAAACAAGCCGCCGTTTTTGTGTTGATTTTTTCCGCCGCCGCCGCTTGGCCGCAGTCGCCCAACAAAGCCGCCGAAGCCGCCGCCGCGGCGGCCGGCAGGGCCTTCGAAGCCATAGACGCCACGAGCGCCGGCCGGCCGGCCTCGCCGGATCAGGCGCAGTCCGCTCCGGCCCTGCCGGCGGACGCGGCGCAATCCGTTCCGGCTCAGCCGGCCGAGCCGGACGCCGTTGCGGTTCCGGCGGCAATGACGGATGAGGACGCGCCGGAACTCGACATCGAAACCTTTCTTCGTACGCGCGTTACGCTTGTCGCCCGGCAGCATCTTGGCGTTCCCTACAAAAGCGCCGGCATAAGTCCCGACGGTTTTGACTGCTCGGGCCTTGTGTATTTCGCCTACCGCGAGGCAGCCGGCATGGAACTTTCACGCTCCACGACGGGCCTCTGGACTTCGGGCAAAGCGGTCGCCTCGAAGGACGTCAAACCCGGCGACGTTCTGATCTTTACTACCGTCCGCGCGGGCGCGAGCCATGCGGGCATTGTACTGGAAAACGGCGCGGAGGGCATTGTCTTTATTCACGCCGCTTCACAGGGTTCGCAGACCGGCGTGATCATTTCCCGCCTTAACGAAAACTACTACCGCTCGCGCTTTATGGGCGCGCGCAGTTATTTTTAACCGCCCAAAAAACGCGCGAAGTTACGTCCAGCGTTCCAGCGATTGGCGCATAAAGTCCCCCACGTCCATGCCGTAAACCCGCGAAAGCGCGCCGTCGGAAAAAACCGCCGCGGCGGCCCCGCCGGCGACGATCGCGCCGCCGTCCATAAGGACGGCGTTGTCGGCAAAGTGACGGGCAAGGTTAAGGTCGTGGAGTACGGCGATGATGGCCCTGCCCCCGCCCGCGCCGGCGCGGACCCAGCCGCGCAGGTGTTCAAGCAGCGTTATCTGATGTTTCAGATCAAGGTGATTGGTCGGTTCATCCAGTAAAAGAAGCTGCGGGTCCTGGGCGAGGGCGCGTCCCAAAAAAACAAGCTGTAACTGTCCGCCGGACAATTCGCTGATCGGCGCGCCGCGTACCGCGCTTAAATCCAGCGTGCGCAGTACCGCTTCGATGACGGCGCGGTCGCCGTGACCGGTGTAAGCGGCGGCAAAGACGCCGGAGAAAAATCCCCCGCCGCCGTGGGCATAGCGGCCCATGGCGACGGTTTCATACACGGTGTAGGGAAAGTAAAGCTGTGACGCCTGTGATAAAAAAGCGATGCGGCGCGAAAGTTCCCGCCTGCCGCAGGCGGCGCAGTCTTTGCCGTTGAGCGCGGCGCTGCCCCGGCAGGGAAGTATGCGGGCAATCGCTTTAAGGAGCGTGCTTTTTCCGCAGCCGTTCGGCCCCGCGACGCAGAGGATTTTTCCGCTTTCCGCCTCGAGGTTGACGCCGCCTATCACGTCGCCGCCGCCGTAACCGGCGTAAAGATTTTTAACCGCGAGCAGCGGCGTTTTTTCCGCGCTCACTTTTTTCTTCCCCCAAAATACACCCACACAAAGAAGGGCGCGCCGATAAGCGCCGTTACCGCCCCGACGGGCAGTTCCGAAGGGGAAATGATCGTGCGGGCGGCAAGGTCCGCGGCGGCCATAAGTGAGCCGCCGATCAGAAACGAAAGGGGAAGCAGTACGCGGTGGGCGGGCCCGGCAATGCGGCGGCTTACATGCGGAGCGATAATATCGACAAAGCCGACGGCGCCGCTCAGGGCGGCGGAACTTCCGGTAAGGAGGGCGGCAAAAAAGAAAAGCTGCCCCCGCACCCTGCGGGAGGGCACCCCCAGCGCTTCCGCTTCCGCTTCGCCAAAACTGAGGATGTCCATTTCGCGCGTAAAACGGAAAATTCCCAAAAGGCCGGCGGCGATAAAAGGAACAAGGAGTTTGACGTAGGTCCAGCCCTTGAGCGCGAAGCTTCCCAGCTGCCAGGTAAGGAGGGTTTTGAGTTCTTCCCTGAAAAGTGAAAGCAGCGTGGTAAGGACGGCGTTTACAAAAAGCGAAAACACCATGCCAAACAGAATGATCGTGTTGTTGGAAAAGTTCCGGTCAAGCCGCGCCGAAAGACCGGTGACGATAAACACCGCGGCAAGGCCGAATACAAAACCCGCCAGCGGCAGCGTAAAGTTTGCGGCGATCCTGACGCCTGTAAGCATTACGAGCGCCGCGCCCAGGGAAGCGCCCGATGAAACGCCCATGATGTAAGGCGACGCCAGCTGGTTTTTGAGGACCGATTGAAAGACCGCGCCGCTGACCGCCAGCGCGCCGCCGCTCATAAAAGCAAGCAGAACGCGGGGCAGCCTGATGTTCCGTACCACCGCGCCGTTTTCAAAACCGGCAAAAGAACTTCCCAGCGCGACGGCGCAGAAGAGAACCAGAGCCGAAACGGCCGCGGCGGCGGCGAGCCTCTTCGCTTTCATTCGCAGCGCGCTTTGACGCCGCCTTTCGGCGGGAGAGGGCTTTTGACGTGGAAATTCATTCATCATCCTCGGGATACACCGCGCGGACGATCTGTTCCAGGGCGGTAAGAATATGCTGCGACGGCCGGCTTGAGGCGTCGGCGTCGATAAAAAAAACGCGCCCCGTTTTTACGGCGTCGACCGCGTCAAAGCCCGGGCGGGCGCGGAATTCCTCCGTAAGGAAGGCGCTGCCGGAGCGCCCGTACGGCACGTTGGTCAAAATCACCTGGGGGTTGCGGTTTACGACGGCTTCTTCTCCCGGGGCGATCCAGCCGTCCGTATCGGCAAAAATATTTTCGGCGCCGGTGATTTCGACCAGTTCGTCAAGAAAAGTTCCGCGCCCAAAAGAAACGATATGGGGCGGCGGCGAAATTTCGAAATACACCCGCTTCTTTTCGCGGCCTTCCGAGGCGGCGCGATAAGCGTCTACGCGCTCCCGCATCGCGGCGATCATTTCGCCGCCCCGTTCGTCCGCTTCGAGCACGCCGGCGATAAAGGCAATGTCGCGGTAAATGCCGGCAATGCTTGCGCTGGTGGGAATGTAAACCACGGCGATGCCGGCCTCGCGGATCAGCGTAAAGGGATCGTCGCCGCCGGTGACGCGGTTATGTTCGGCGGCGATGATCAGATCGGGGGCAAGGGCGATGATCGCTTCCGCGTCGGGGTACACAAAGTCAATGCGGGGAAGATTCGGGTCCACGCCCGCCGTTCCGGCCGAATACTTGTCCACGGCGACGAGCTTTTTACCCAAACCCAGGCCGACGATGATTTCCGTATTGGAGGGCGCCGTCGAAATAATCCGGTCAACCGCGAAAAGGCGCGCCTCGCCTCCCATGGGATCGGTGACGAGCCGCCCCGTTTCACCCTTTGCGCACGATGCAAAAAGGAGGGCGGCGAATACAAAAACGGTTTTGAGTGTTTTCATCATTTAATTCATTTAGTTCCTTTTGGTGTAAAATTCGTCTTGAAGCGCAGCCCCGCGGTAAGGGTAATTCCCTGCATGGGGTAATCGGCAAAAGATTCATACGAGGCGTTAAGGACATTCCGCGCAACGGCGAAGAAGTCCAGATTTTCGCCGGCCTGTTGATTCACCTGAATGTTAAGCAGAAAATGCGGCGGCAGAAAATTAACATTGCCGGTATCGGTAAAGCGGCGGCCTTCGTAATGCCCCGAAACGGTCAGGGCGCCTTTGTTCTTTTTTTTGGTGATCCACGCGAACTCGGCGGAAAAACCCGCGGTATGTTCCGGCTGGTAGGGGATACGCATAGTGGAAGCAAAATCAGCGCCTTCGCTTAAAAGATAACTTAAAAGCAGATGATACGAAAGGCCCGCCGAGAAGCGGGTAAAGGGTCCCCGTGAAAGGGGAAAGCCGCCGTTGACGCGAAAATCACCGCCGAAGAGC
>JAITBL010000222.1 GCA_031283575.1 Treponema sp.
GCGGAATATATTTTATGTCTGTCTTGTTTTCCGAAAGGTGCGCCGCGGACTTGGTTGCGGATTGTGGACCAGCCCAGGCGTTCTGGATAGGAGCGGAATTGGAGCCGTGGAATGCGAAAGGCATTCCACACCCCCCCCGTGCCGTGTAGCGGCAATGCGCCCCCATTCCAGTACAAATTCACAAGTTTAATTCTGCCGGGATACTAGTTTTTTACCGGGCAGTATTCGTCCAGCTTGTCAAAAAAACTTCTGTAGTCTTTCAGGGCTTCAAGGGCTTCTTCGGGACTTACTTTGTGAAAGCGTATCTGGCACTTGGGCCGCGCCTGCGCCAGGCGGGAGCGGTCGGCGGTAATCGCGGTGGCGATTTTACAGTAACCGCCGGTGGTCTGACGCTCGGCAAGCATGATGATGGGCTGTCCGTCTCCCGGAGCTTGTATCGATCCAAATGTTATGCCGTCGGAGATGATGTCCGCCGCTTTTACGTGCCCGATTTTTTCACCCGCGAGGCGTATGCCCATGCGGTCGGAGTCAAAACTGACTTTATAGGGAGAACCAAGAAAGGTCTTCATTCCCGCTTCCGTAACCGCCTCGTCCTGGGGGCCGGGAATTACGCGGACATCTATCTCGGCTCCGTATTGGGGAATGTATTCCGCCTTCAAGGCCCGCGCCGGCTGCGCGCCGGCTGTTTTTCCGGTTTCAACTACATCGCCTTTTTTCAGCTCCCTGCCCTTGTAGCCGCCGAACTTTCCCCGCAGGTTCGTGGAGCGGCTTCCCATAATAACGGGTACGTCTATGCCGCCCGCTAGGGCGAGGTAGTTTCGCAGGCCGGCGCTCATAAAACCGCCCGCGAGTACGTCGCCCGCTTTCGCGCTGTGGCTTTGCCACAGTGGAAGCGGGCTGCCGTTCAGGGTATACTCACAGGGGCTGCCGGTAATGGCGAAAAGCGCGTTGTCCATAAACTCAAGGCTTATGCCCTTCAGGGTAATTTCTATTACCGCGGCCTCCGGAGCGTTTCCCGCGAGGAAGTTGGCAACCCGGCCGGCAAACTCGTCCACCACGCCGGATACGGACACGCCGTAGCGCTGGTAGCCGTACCTGCCCAAATCCTCAACAAAAGCCTTCATGCCGGGATCGGCGATTTTTATCTGTCCCATAACTCACTCCGTTTTCCTGTAGCGTTTCGGACGGCAGGTCCCTTCGTTTTCCGCCTTTTCCAGGGCGGCGTACTCTTTTTCGGATACAGGCACAAATTTCAGGTAATCCCCCGCGGAAAGCAGAAACGGTTCGGCGCGTTCGTAGTTAAACACTTTCAGCGGCGTGCGTCCCAGAAGCTGCCAGCCTCCGGGACTTTCCACCGGGTAGATGCCCGTCTGCGCCGCGGCAATGCCTACCGAACCCGCGGGAATAACCGCGCGGGGTTTTGCGAGCCGCGGCGTCGCAAGCTCTTTGGGCATACCGCCCAGGTACGCGAAGCCGGGGGTAAAGCCCAGCATGTACACAAGGTATTCCACACTGGAGTGGCGGCGTATTACCTCTTCCTTATCGAGTTTTGTGTGCCCGCAGATAAAGTCCAGGTCGGGCCCCGCCTCGCCGCCGTACAGAACGGGTATCTCAATCACCTCGCCGCCCGAGGCTTCCGAAGATTCGGAATAGCTGTTAAAAGCCTTTGTTACAAAATCCCTGATTCCGGACGCGGAAACGCGAAGAGCGTCAAAGTTTACCAGGATGGACCTGTAGGTAGGCGTCAAATCCAGTACGCCGGCGAGCTTCGCCCGGTCGAGGGCGCCGGTAACGAATCTGATCTTGCGGTTTATCGCTTCGGAGATTTCGTTTCCGAACTCAACGACCAGGGCGGAATCCCCCGCGGGAAGGAATCTCATATCCTTAATCCTTATCCCCACAGTTTCGCGATACCGCCCAGCGACGTGATGCCGGTATAAGCGACAAAAAGAACCATGATGAAACCCAAAATTGTCAAAATCTTGGGATGCTGGTAATCGCCCACCACATCTTTGCGAAAGGAACCGCACAGAAGGAGGCCCAAAGAAATCGGCAGGATAAGACCGTTCAGGCTTCCCGCGAGAACAAGCAGTACGGCGGGCGACCTGCCCAAAGCCATCATGATGAGGGTCGACAAAACGATAAAGCCGATAATGAAAAGTTTTTCATAGTTCTTTACGACCGCGAACAGGGTTTTGAGAAAGCTGACGGAGGTGTAAGCCGCGCCGACAATCGACGTAGCGCCAGCCGCCCACATAACAATACCAAAAAACCTGCGGCCAATATCTCCCGCGGCGACCTGAAACGCTGTGGGGACGGGGTTGCTTTTGAATGCGTCGCTTGTGGAATCAAGGAGTCCGGAACTGACAACGCCCAGTACGGCAAGGAAGAGCAGGACGCGGACAATTGTACAAAGAAGGATTCCGCTTACCGCGCTTTTATCGATATTGCCAAGGTTTTCCTTGCCCGTCATGCCCGCGTCAATGATGCGGTGCCCGCCGGAGAAAATGATATACCCGCCTATTGTGCCGCCCACAAGCGTAAGAATGGGCATACCCAGCGCGCCATAGCTGTCGGGCGCGAAAGTCTTTGCCACAACTTCGCTGTAGGGGGGAGCGGCTTTAATCATAACGTAAAAAAGAACTACGATAACCACTGCGCCCAGAATTTTTACGAACTTGTCCACCGCGCTCAGGAAATTCCTGAACATAAAAAGACACGCGCCGATAAGGCCCGAAAGGCCGACCGTCAGAATCGACCAGCTTGTATCGATTCCGAAAAGAGCCTGCAAACCCTGGGAGGAACCGCCGACGTTTCCTATGTTAAACACAAGGCCGCCCAGAGCGACAAGGAAAGCCAGAAAATACCCGGAGCCTTTTAAGACCTTGTTGGCTACGTCCTGCCCGCGCATGGCCGAAACGCCCATGATGCGCCACACATTAAGCTGTCCGATAATGTCGATGACAATTACGGCTAAAATAGCGAAAGCGAAGTTCGCTTTGTGAGCAACCGTAAATGTAACCGTCTGGGTTAAAAACCCGGGACCGACCGCCGACAGGGCCATCAAAAAAGCCGCTCCCAAACCTACACTGCTGAATAAACTCTTTTTGCCATTACTCATGATAATCTCCTATTC